>JBEQAM010000237.1:0-4113 GCA_041640375.1 Rehaibacterium sp.
CGAGGAGGCGGCCGAGCGCGCCGCCCTGCGGGCGGTCCCGGCGCCCGGTCCGGCGGCCGAGATCGAGGACCCGGCCATCGCCGAGGTCCGCCGCGAGCTGGCGGCGATGCGCGAGATGATCGAGCGCGAGATGGGCCGCTTCGCCGAGGAGCGCCTGCGCGGCGTGCCGGTGCGGGCGCAGGCGCTGGACGAGCTGGCCGCCTACGGTTGCGAGGTGGAGCTGGCGCGTTCGATCGTGGCCTCGATTCCCGCCGACGCCGACCGCGGCCGCGCCCGCGGCCTGATGCTCGGCCTGCTCGCCAAGTCGCTGGTGATTCCCGCCCGCGACCCGCTGGAGCAGGGGGGCGTGGTCGCCCTGGTCGGCCCCACCGGGGTCGGCAAGACCACCACCCTCGCCAAGCTGGCCGCCCGTTATGCCGCCGCGCGCAGCCCCCGCGACGTGGCACTGGTGACCACCGACACCTACCGCGTCGGCGGCCGCGAGCAGCTCGCCACCTACGGCCGCCTGCTCGGCATGCCGGTGTTCGAGGCCGGCGCCGAGCAGGGCCTGCCCGAACTGCTCGACCGGCTCGCCGACTACCCGCTGGTGCTGGTCGATACCGCCGGCCTCGGCCAGCGCGACCGCGCCCTGGCCGCCCGCTTCAACTGGATGAGCGCCGCGCGCCGGCTGCGCAGCTGGCTGGTGCTGCCGGCCAACGCCCAGGCCGAGGATCTGGACGAAGTGGTGCGCCGGTTCCGCTGCGCCGCGCCGGAGGGCGCGATCCTGACCAAGCTGGACGAGACCGGCCGCCTCGGCGCCGCACTGTCGGTGGTGATCCGCCACCGCCTGCCGCTGGGCTACATTGCCGACGGGCAACGCGTCCCCGAAGACCTCCACCGCGCCGAGGCGCACCGCCTGGTCCTGCGCCTGGGCGAGCTGCGCCGCGCCGCCGAACAACCCGTGATCACGACGGAGAAAGCCGATGCTGCCGCCTGATGCCGCGAACGACCAGGCCCAGGGTTTGCGCCTGGCCCACAATGCGCCGCCCAAGCCGGTACGCGTGATCGCGGTCAGCGGCGGCAAGGGCGGCGTCGGCAAGACCTCGGTCTCGGTCAACCTCGCCATGGCCTTCGTCGAGGCCGGGCGCAACACGCTGCTGCTCGACACCGACCTTGGCCTGGCCAACGTCGACGTGATGCTCGGCCTGTCGCCGCGGTTCACCCTCGCCGACTTGATCGAGGGCCGCTGCACGCTGGAGGAGACGATCATGGAGGGCCCGAAAGGGCTGGCCATCGTTCCCGCCGCCTCCGGCAAGCGCCACATGACCGAGCTGCGCCCGGCCGAGCACGTCGGTCTGGTACGCGCCTTCTCCGAGCTCGACCGCCCGCTGGACGTGATGGTGGTGGACACCGCCGCCGGCATCTCCGACAGCGTGCTCACCTTCAGTCAGGCCGCCCAGGACGTGATCGTCGTGGTCTGCAACGAGCCGGCCTCGATCACCGACGCCTACGCGCTGATCAAGGTGCTCTCGCGCGAGCGCGGCGTGCAGCGCGTGCAGGTGCTGGCCAACATGGTCCGCAATACCGCCGAGGGGCGTGAACTGTTCGAGAAGCTGGCCCGGGTCAGCGAGCGCTTCCTCGACGTGGTGCTCAGCTACATCGGCGCCATTCCCTACGACGACTGGCTGCGCCGGGCGATCCAGCGCCAGCAGTCGGTGATGGAGGCCTTCCCCTCGTCCGCCTCGGCGATCGCCTTCCGCGACCTCGCCAAGCGCGCCGAGCAGTGGCAGACACCCAACGGCCCGCGCGGCAACGTCGAATTCTTCGTCGAGCGTCTGGTCGCGGGAGGAGGCGCCGTCGCATGATCGCCCACGCCGGCAGCGAATACCGCGCCGTCCAGCGCGAGGCCGCGAGCGACGTGGTCGCCCGCCACGCCGAGCTGGTCCGGCGCATCGCCCATCACCTGGCCGCGCGCCTGCCGCCCAGCGTCGACGTCGACGACCTGATCCAGGCCGGCATGATCGGCCTGATCGAGGCCGCCCGGCAGTACGACGCCAGCCAGGGGGCGACCTTCGAGACCTACGCCTCGATCCGCATCCGCGGCGCCATGATCGACGAGATCCGCCGCGGTGACTGGGTGCCGCGCTCGGTACACCGGCGCGTGCGCGAGGCCGCCGAGGCGACCCGCAAGATCGAGCAGCGCGAGGGCCGTGCCGCCTCCGCCCACGAAGTGGCCGCCGCGCTCGGCATGCCGCTCGGCGACTACCAGAAACTGCTGGAAGGCGCCGCCCGCGGCCATGTGTTGAGCCTGGACGCGCAGAGCGAGGAGGGCGGCGAGCCGCGGCTGGCCGCCAGCGAGCCCGCACCCGAGCACAACCTGGAGCGCAGCGAGTTCCAGGCCGCGCTGGCCGCCGCCATTGCCGGGCTGCCCGAACGCGAGCAGCTGGTGCTGTCGCTGTACTACGAGCAGGAACTGAACCTGCGCGAGATCGGTGCTGTGCTCGGCGTCACGGAATCGCGCGTGTGCCAGGTTCACGGACAGGCGATGATTCGTCTCCGGGCCCGCCTGGCCGAATGGACCGGCAGCGACGTCATCGAGTAACCGCCACGCAACGAATATCACCGGAGTGAGTGTCGACGTGAACAAGAACATGCGCATCCTGATCGTGGACGACTTCTCGACGATGCGACGTATCGTCAAGAACCTGCTCAACGATCTGGGCTTCACCAACACCGCCGAGGCCGAGGACGGCGGCTCCGCGCTCACCATGCTGCGCAACGAGCATTTCGACTTCGTGATCACCGACTGGAACATGCCCGGCGTGACCGGCATCGAGCTGCTCCGCGGCATCCGCGCCGATCCCAAGCTGGCCAGGCTGCCGGTGCTGATGGTCACCGCCGAGGCCAAGCGCGAGCAGATCATCGAGGCCGCCCAGGCCGGCGTGAACGGCTACATCATCAAGCCGTTCACCGCCCAGACCCTGGAAGAGAAGCTCGGCAAGATCTTCGAACGTCTGGGGGCCACCGCGTGAACGACGGCGCTGAACGCGAACGACTGATCGCCTTCCTGCACTCCGCCCTGGAAGCGCTGGAGGCCGGCAACGAGGCCGACTACCGCCGCCAGCTCGATGCCATCGCGCAGTGGCGCTCGCAGCCGGTGTTCGAACGGCTCTCGCGGCTGGCGCGCGAGCTGGGCGAGGTGCTGGGCGCGCTGCCCAACACCGACCCGGCGATGGCCGAACTGCCCGACGCCTGCGCGCGCCTGGAGCACGTGGTCAAGATGACCGAGGAAGCCAGCCACCGCACCCTCGACCTGGTCGAACACAGCCGCGCCCTGGTCGACCGGCTGGGCCAGGGCGGGCTCGACGCGCAGGCCGCCGAGACGCTCGGCCAGCTGCGCCAGAACCTGTCCGAGGTGGCGCTGGCGCAGACCTACCAGGACCTGACCGGGCAGGTGATCCGGCGCGTGGTCGAGATCGTCGGCCGGGTGCAGCGCACCCTCAACGCCTGCGGCCTGCCGCCGGAGGAGTTCGGCGGCGTCGACGGCCAAAGCAGGCTGTCCGGCCCGGCGCTCAAGGGATTGGACCGCACGGCCGTTACTCAGAACGACGCCGACGATCTGCTCTCCAATCTCGGGCTCTGAACGGCCGGGACCGGGGGCGGGGATTCGGGATTCGTAACGGCAGACCGAGCCGCCACGTCCGCGTTGCGGGGCGGCGGCCAGCCCTCAGCTCTCTCAGCCCCAGAGCCGCATGTTCCAGCCTGACGACGACATCGCCGCCGATTTTCTGGTCGAAGCGCAGGAGATCGCCGAGCGCCTCGGCGAGCAGCTGGTGGCGTTGGAACAGGCGCCGACCGACGCCGAGCTGCTCAACGCGGTGTTCCGCGGCTTCCACACCATCAAGGGCGGCGCCGGCTTCCTGAACCTGGCGCCGCTGGTCGACGTCTGCCACGCCGTCGAGGAGCCGTTCAACGATGTGCGCGCCGGCAAGCGTCCGCTCGACGCGGGGCTGTTCGACGGCGCCCAGGCCGCGCTCGACCACGTCTGCGCCATGCTCGACGCGCTCGGTCGCGGCCAGCCGCTGGCGCCGGCCCCGGCCGACCTGCTGGCGCGGTTGCTGGCCCCGCCGGGCC
>JBEQAM010000238.1:0-4086 GCA_041640375.1 Rehaibacterium sp.
GGGAGCTGCCGCCGAACGGGCAGGGCATCGCCGCCCTGCAGATGCTGAACATCCTGGAAGGCTACGACTTCTCGCGGATTCCCTTCGGCAGCGCCGAGCACATCCACCTGTTCGTCGAGGCCAAGAAGCTGGCCTTCGCCGACCGCGCGCGCTGGTATGCCGACCCGGCCTTCCACCCGGCCCCGGTGGACTGGCTGATCTCCAAGGAGTACGCCGCCCAGCGCCGGCAGCGGATCGATCCCGAGCGCGCCGCGCGCGCCGTCGATGCCGGTCGTAATCTCAACCAGGGCGACACCATCTACCTCACCGTCGCCGACCAGGACGGGATGATGGTGTCGCTGATCCAGTCCAACTACCGCGGCATGGGCAGCGGCATGACCCCGCCCGGGCTGGGCTTCATCCTGCAGGACCGCGGCGAGCAGTTCGTGCTCAAGCACGGCCACCCGAACAGTTTCGAACCCGGCAAGCGCCCCTTCCACACCATCATCCCGGCCTTCATCACCAAGGACGGCCAGCCCTGGGTCAGCTTCGGCGTGATGGGCGGCGCGATGCAGCCGCAGGGCCACGTGCAGATCGTGATGAACCTGATCGACTTCGGCATGAACCTGCAGGAGGCCGGCGACGCCCCGCGCATCCACCACGACGGCTCCACCGAGCCGGCCGGACAGGTCACGGAGATGACCGACGGTGGCATCCTCAACCTGGAAACCGGCTTCGACTGGGAAACCATCCGCGCGCTGATGCGCAAGGGCCACCGCATCCAGTTCGCTGACGGCCCCTTCGGCGGCTATCAGGCGATCATGCGCGACCACGCCAACGGCGTGTACATCGGCGCCAGCGAGAGCCGCAAGGACGGGCAGGCGGCGGGTTACTGATTGCGGCCATGCGGTGATGCAGGAGCCGAGCTTTCCGCATGGCCCTCGACGCCTTCGCCCTGATCCTCGCCATGCTGCTGCTCGGCATGGCCTTGCGCCGCCTCGGCGTGTTCGGCGATGCCGCCGCCGAGACGCTCAACCAGGTCGTGCTCTACGTCTGCCTGCCGGCCGCGGTGCTGCGCTACGCGCCGCAGCTCGGCTTCGACCTGTCGCTGCTCGGTCTGATCGCGGTGCCGTGGCTGCTGCTGGCGCTGACCGTGCCGTGGGTGGCGTGGCTCACGCGCCGGCTCGGCCTGCGCCGCGACGAGCGCGCCGTGCTGCTGCTCACCACCGCGCTCGGCAATACCAGCTTCCTCGGCTTTCCGCTGGTGCACGCGCTGCTCGGCGAGGCGGCCTTGCCGTATGCGGTGGTCTACGACCAGTTCGGCAGCTTCCTGATCCTGTCCAGCTTCGGCCTGTACGTGCTGGCGCGCTACGGCGGCGACCGCGAACCGGGCGTGGCCGACATCGGCCGGCGCATCGTCCGCTTCCCGCCGTTTCTCGCGCTGGTGTTCGGGCTGACGCTGATGCCAGCCGAGCCGCCGGCGTGGATCGGCAACGGTCTGCAGCGTCTGGCCGACGCGCTGCTGCCACTGGTGGTGCTGGCGATCGGCATCAGCCTCCGGCTCAGGCTGCCACGCGATGAACTCAAGCCGCTGATCGCCGGCCTCGCCGGCAAGCTGGTGCTGATGCCGCTGTTCGCCTTCGCGCTGGCCTGGCCGCTCGGCCTGCGTGGCACGCTGGCGCAGGCGGCCGTGCTGGAGGCGGCGATGCCGCCGATGATCACCGCCGCCGCCTTGGCGATCTCGCACCGCCTCGCGCCAGGGCTGGCTGCGGCGCTGGTCGGCTACGGCATCCTGCTTTCGCTGTTCACGCTGCCGACGTGGACCTGGCTTCTCACCCGGGTATTCGCATGAGTGATCACGGCAATGACAGCGACGATGCCACCCCCGGCGTGCGCTTCCCGCCGCCGCTGATCTTCCTGCTCGGCCTGCTGGCCGGCATCGGGCTGCAGCAGGCGCTGTTCGACTGGGCGCTGGTGCGGCCCGAGCGCCTGTTCTGGCTGCGCCTGCTGGCGCTCGGCTTCGCCGCGGCGGCGGCCTGGCTGCTGATCGCCGCACTCGGCGGCTTCCGCCGCCAGGGCAACGACCCGCGCCCGTGGCGCGAGGACAGCGCCCTGGTGGTCGAGGGCATCTACCGCCACACCCGCAACCCGATGTATGTCGGCATGGCGCTGGCCTATGCCGCGGTCGCGCTCTGGCTCAACACGCTGTGGCCGCTGCTTACCCTCGGCCCGGTGCTGTTCGCGATCCGCCACTACGTGATCGGCCGCGAGGAGGCGTATCTGGAACGCCGCTTCGGCGCGGCCTACCGCGACTACTGTCGCCGGGTGCGGCGCTGGATGTAGCCGCGCAGTCCGGCGGCCGCGCCTGGGCGGGGCGCCGGCTTGACAGCCGGCAAAACGGGGTAAGTAGACGCACCCGGCCCGGCCCGGCCGAGTCCGAGTGAGACGACACATCCTGGACTTTTCCTGTCGAATGACAATGGCGCATCAGGCCAGAATCGCAGCCAACGAGGGGGAGCATTGTCAGATTCAACTCGCCAGCGGAATGGCGCGAGACATGCTCGTTGGCCTGTAGCCGGCAGGAGGCGAATCCCGACGATTGCTTCGGCGGTCATGTCGCATGCAGCGTCCACTGCAGCGACTGATCGGGGCCTTGGGCCCAAGGAACGACAAGGGCGCACTGCCACAGCGCGCCCTTGGCCGGTTGCCATGGCTCGTGCTCGCGGTACTGGTGCTTGCGTGCTACCAGATGCCCGGCTGGTCCGTGCATGGGTGGCTGGTGCAATCGGAGTTCGTCGTCAGGGTGGTGGCTGAGGCCGTCCCCGAGCCCGCCCTGCCCGCCGATGTGCCTGGCCTGCGCGCCATCGATTGCCGTTCCGGCCCTCCCGTCGCGCCCGGGGGCGGGGCGACTGGCGATGCCAGGCGATGAATCGACGCATGCCTGCCACTACCGCTTGGGAATGGATGCGCCGACGCTCCTGGAGCGGCGGGACTTTTCACTTCTGGAGCTGATCGGGCAGACGCTCGGAGCGGCGGCGGCATCACGGGTCACGTGGACGACGCGGGAAGTGTTTCTGGGCAGCGAGCAGGCGGCGGAAATCCTGCCCGATGCGGTGAACCTGCTCGTGTGGGTTGGTCTGGCACTGCTGTTGGGCTGGCGACCGGCAGCCGACCTCGCGCAGCTGCGCGTGCTGGGTACCAAGCGGCATTGGCCGACCGCCGCACTGTGGTGTTCGCCCCTGATGGTCCTGTGGTTCTTCTCGTCATTGCGACGATGGGGCCCGAGTCGCTGACCCCGCTGCTCTGGAGTACCTGAGCGATCATGCAGAAGGCGGGCTGGTTGGCGTCGGACCTGTTTCGTGGCTGCGTGGCGGCGCCCGTGGTCGAGGAGCTGGTGTATCGGGTCTGGATGATTCCGTTCCTCGCGCGAGGCTGTCTCCGCATCTGGCGATCGTGTTGTCCGCCGCGCTGTTCTCCTACGCGCACGGGAACCACTACCTGTCGCACTGGATCTTCGGCGTGGCGTACGGCTACCTCTGGCATTACACGCGCAGCCTCACGCTCTGCGTCGCCGGGCATGCGCTCCAGAATCTGTCCGTCACGTCGCTGCGGCACTTTTTTCCCGCCTAGGCACGGCGTGCTTCGGGCGCTGTGCCCGCCAGGCACAGCGCGCGGGAGCTGCTGCCGCGGCCGGTGCCGGGCGCCAGGCGGGGGAACACGCCGGCCGCGTGGGTCTCGACCGGCTGCTATCCTATGGTCGGCTCGTCCGGACAGGGAGAAGGTCGCCTTGCCCATGCATCCAGGTCGTCACCACGCAGGTCGTCGCCTCGGCTGGCGGCTGTTGCCCCTGCTCGCCGTGGCTGCGGCCACGGGAGTATCGGCGCAGGACGCGGCACCGGACCCGGATCCCCGGCTCATGCTCTGGAGCGAGGCCCTGGACCGGGCCCAGCGCGAGCATGCCCGGACGCTCGCCGCGCGGCCGCAGCCGCAGGCGCGGCTTGCCGCCTTCCTGCTCTACCCGCCCGAGCGCGAGGGCACGGACGCGGCGCCGCGGCTGGTGTCGGCCCCGCAAGCGCTGGCCTGGCTCGATAGATCGGAAGAGCACAC
>JBEQAM010000239.1:0-4043 GCA_041640375.1 Rehaibacterium sp.
AGAGGGGCGGGCGGAGAGAGCACCGCGCGCCACGCGACGCTTCTCGTCTCGCTTTACACCCCCGCATCCGCGGCCCGCGGCCGCCGCGGGGCCGGTTGCGCGCGCCGGTGTCGCGGCCATGGCCGTTCCCGCAGCCAGACGACTTCCCGTGTTGCCGTCTGACCGGGGCCGATCGGTACCCGTCCCGATCGCGCGCAGCGCGCGGGCCCTTGCCTTGCGCAGTCCGGCGCGTTCCTGGCCCGTCCGGGGCGTGCGCGGGCGGGCGCGGAGCCTTTCGGGTGCCGCGGCTTGCACGCAGGGCGTGAAATCATTTTCCGCGCCAAATCATGGTATCCCGAACTGTTCTTGAACCAGTCTCTCAAGACTGGCGCAAGGCGTTGATGCGCCAAGGGAAATTGCCATCGTTTTCTGCTTGACACCCCCGGAGGGCAGGTCTAATGTGGGTTCCCGAGGGAATTTCGGGGATTTCGTGGGGTTCAGTGGGCAATGTTCCAGGGCGAAACCGCCATCACGATCGACGACAAGGGCCGGCTGGCGATTCCCGTCGCCTACCGCGACCTGGTCGCGCGCGAGTGCGGCAACCGTCTGGTGATCACCTACAACCCCTACGAGCACGGCTGTCTCTGGCTCTACCCGCAGGCCGAATGGGAGAAGGTGCGCGACCAGGTCGTCGCCCTGCCCAACGCCAAGCGTGTGCACCGCAACCTGCAGCTCAAGCTGGTCGGTGCGGCCACGCCGGTGGAGCCGGACGGCAACGGCCGCATCCTCCTGCCCGCCAGCCATCGCCACGCCGCCGGCATCGAGAAGAAGGCGGTGCTGCTGGGCATGGGCGGCAAGTTCGAGTTGTGGAGCGAGCAGGCACACCTCGCGCAGATCCGTCAGACCATCGGGGAAGACGAGATCAGCGAGGACATGCTCGATCTGCGGTTGTAAGGGCGGGGGCCGGGTGCGCATGACGGCGCAGACCCCGAGCCATCTCCCGGTGATGTACGCGCAGACCCTGGACGGCCTGCGGGTGCGCAGGGACGGCCGGTATCTGGACGGGACGTTCGGGCGTGGCGGGCACGCGGCGGGCGTGCTGGCGCGGTTGGGGCCGACGGGGCGGTTGCTGCTGATGGACAAGGATCCCGAGGCGATTGCCGAGGCCGAACGCCGGTTCGGCGGCGATTCGCGGGTGGCGATCCGTCGCGGCAGCTTCGCGTCGCTGGCCGAGTGGGAGGAGACGGCGGCCGGGTTGGATGGGGTGCTGTTCGATCTGGGCGTGTCCTCGCCGCAGCTGGACCAGGCGCGCCGAGGGTTCAGCTTCCGCCAGGACGGCCCGCTGGACATGCGGATGGACCCCGGCAGCGGGGAGAGCGCCGCCGAATGGCTGGCGCGTGCGAGTGAGCGGGAGATCGCGGACGTGCTGTGGAAGTTTGGCGAGGAGCGGATGAGCCGGCGCATCGCGCGTGCCATCGTCGCCCGCCGTGCCGAGCGTCCGCTCGCCACCACGGCCGAGCTGGCCGAGCTGGTCGCCGCCGTCGTCGGCCGCGGCGACAGCGACCGCCATCCGGCCACGCGCACGTTCCAGGCGATCCGCATCCACGTCAATCGCGAGCTGGAGGATGTCGAGCGCGGGCTCGCCGCCGCCCACGACCGCCTGAAGCCGGGCGGTCGCCTCGCCGTCATCAGCTTCCACTCGCTGGAAGACCGCATCGTCAAGCAGTTCATGGCCCGTCACGCCAAGGCGCCGCCGGCCAACCGCCGGCTGCCCGAGGTGCGCGCCTTCGTGCCGACGCTGAAGATCGTCGGCGACGCCCTCCGCGCCGATGCGGCCGAGCTGGCCGCCAACCCGCGCGCCCGCAGCGCGGTATTGCGCGTGGCGGAGAAGCTGGAGGCCGCCGCATGAGCGCGCGCATCTTCCTGTTCGCCCTGCTGTTGGCCGCCACGCTGGCCTCGGCCATCGCCGTGGTGCACGCCCGTCACGAGCATCGCCAGCGCTTCGTCGAGCTGAGCCGGCTGGAGCGCGAGCGCGACGAACTGAACATCGAGTTCGGCCGCCTGCAGCTGGAGCAGGCGACCTGGGCCGAGACCAACCGCATCGAGCAGATCGCCCGCGCGCGCCTGGGCATGCAGCCGCCGCAGGGCAAGTCGCTGGTGGTGGTGAAACCATGAAGCCGCGCGCGCGCCAGTTCGACATCCGCGCCCGGCTCTGGGCGGTGGGCGGCTTCCTCGGCCTGGCCGGCCTCGCGCTGGTGGCGCGGGCGGTCGACCTGCAACTGCTCAACAACGATTTCTACCAGCAGCAGGGCGATGCGCGTTTCCTGCGCGAGATCCCGATCCCGGTGTCGCGCGGCACCATCTTCGACCGCAATGGCGAGCCGCTGGCGATCTCCTCGCCGGTGGAGTCGATCTGGGCCAATCCGAAGGAGCTGCTGCAGCATCCCGACCGCCTGGCACAGCTGGCCGGTGCGCTCAACATGCCGCTGGAGCCGCTGACCCAGCGCATCGCCCAGCGCGCCGACCGCGAGTTCGTCTACCTGCGTCGGCACATGAATCCCGACCAGGCCGAGCGCATCATCGATCTCGGCATCCCGGGCGTGTACTCGCAGCGCGAGTTCCGGCGCTTCTACCCGCTCGGCGAGGTGATGGCGCACGTGCTCGGCTTCACCAACATCGACGACCGTGGCCAGGAGGGTCTGGAGCTGGCCTTCGACGACTGGCTGACCGGCAAGCCCGGCGCCAAGAAGGTGATCCGCGACCGTCGCGGCCGCATCGTCGAGAACGTCGATCTGGTGCGTGCCGCCGAACCCGGCCGCGATCTGGTCCTGAGTCTCGACCGCCGCATCCAGTACCTGGCCTACCGCGAGCTCAAGGCCGCGCTGCTGGAACACCGCGCCGCCGCCGGCAGCGTGGTGGTGCTGGACGTGCCGACCGGCGAGGTGCTCGCCATGGTCAACGCGCCCTCTTACAACCCCAATGCGCGCGAGTCGGCCGAGCCGGGCAGCCAGCGCAACCGCGCCGTCACCGACGTGTTCGAGCCCGGCTCGGTGATCAAGGCCTTCACCGTGGCCGCGGCGTTGGAGAGCGGCAAGTTCACGCCGGCGTCGAGCTTCGACACCAGCCCGGGCTACATGCCGCTGGCGCGCCACGTGATCCGCGACGTGCGCAACTTCGGCGTGGTGGACATGACCCGTCTGCTGACCAAGAGCTCCAACATCGCCTCGACCAAGATCGCGCTCGAGCTGAGCAACGAGCAGTTCTACGAGGTGTTGCGCAAGTTCGGCTTCGGCGATGCCACCGGTGCCGGCTTCCCCGGCGAGTCCTCGGGTGTGCTGCCGACCCCGCGCAGCTGGGGCCTGCTGGAGAAGGCGACCATCTCCTACGGCTATGGCCTGTCGATGACACCGCTGCAGATCGCCCAGGCCTACGCGGCGCTCGGCAACGCCGGCGTGCTGATGCCGCCGACCTTCGTCAAGGGCGCGCAGACCCAAGGCCGTCAGGCGGTGAGCCCGCAGGTGGCGCGTACCGTGGTCGGGATGCTGGAAACGGTCACCGGCCCGGAGGGCACCGCTCAGCGTGCGCGCGTGCAGGGGTATCGCGTGGCCGGCAAGTCCGGCACCTCGCGCAAGGCCAGCGTCGGCGGCTACCAGAAGCGCTATCTGAGCCTGTTCGCCGGCCTGGTGCCAGCGAGCAATCCGCGGCTGGCGATGGTGGTGATCATCGACGACCCGCAAGGGCGCGACTACTACGGCGGCCTGGTCGCCGCGCCGGTGTTCGCCCGGGTGATGGAGGGCGCGCTGCGTCTGCTCGACGTGCCGCCCGACCAGGCCGAGCAGTGGTATGTGGCGCTGCCGCCGGCGCCGCCGCCGGAGATGTCGGCCGAACTGCCGGCCGGCATCGAGCCGCTGCCCGAATTCCTGGGAGGCGCCGGGCCGGAATGAGCCACCTTACGCTCGCCGAACTGCTGCAGGGCCTGGCCGCCGCGCCGGGCCTGGAGCGTATCCAGGTCACCGGCCTGAGCCTGGACAGCCGCGCCGTGCGTCCCGGTGACGCCTTCGTCG
>JBEQAM010000240.1:0-3253 GCA_041640375.1 Rehaibacterium sp.
CGCCACCGCGGCCTTGGCCGACCGCGGCGACTACGCCGGCGCCTTCGACCTGCACCGCCTGGGCGCCGCCGCGCTCGCGCGCGGTGGCCAGAACGACGCGGCGGACATGGCCCGCCAGGCCGCCCGCGCCGCCCTGGATCGTCTCGCCGAGGGCCTGCCGGCCGACCTGCGCGAGATCCTGTGGGCCCGCCCCGAAGCCGCCGAGCTGCGCGAGGCCGGCGATGCGTGAGCAGTCCCCTCCCGATCTGCACGAACTGCAGGCCCGCTACCGTGAACTGCTCGAGCGGATCGAGTCCAGCCAACGCGAGTTCTACCGGCTGGCACGCTCGGTCTACCGCGTGCAGGAGGACGAGCGCCGCCGGCTGGCGCGCGAACTGCACGACGGTCTCGGCCAGAACCTCACCGCGCTCAAGCATCAGCTCGAACTGCTCGGCGAGCACCTCGATCCGGCCGGCCGCGAGCGCCTGGCCGCCGCCATCGAGCTGTGCGCGCAGACACTGGAGGACACCCGCCAGCTCTCGCGCCTGCTGCGCCCGCAGGTACTCGACGACCTCGGACTGGCGGCGGCGCTGCGCTGGCTGGCGCGCACACTCGGTGAAAGCAGCGGCCTGGCCATCGAACTGGAGATCGGCACGCTGCCGGCGCTGGACGGCGATCTGCAGACCCTCGTCTTCCGTCTCGCCCAGGAGGCGCTGACCAACGTCGTCCGCCATGCCGACGCCCACCAGGCGCTGCTGCGCGCGGTCGCCAAGGGTGGCTGGCTGCACCTCACCGTGTGGGACGACGGCCGCGGCTGCGATCCCGAGCGCGTGCTCGCCAACCCCGGCACCGGCATCGGCGGCATGCGCGAGCGGGTGCGTCTGTACGGCGGGCGTTTCGAGCTGCACTCGCGCCCCGGCGAGGGCTGCCGCCTGCGCGCAGTGCTGCCGCTTGACGGCGACGGCACCGGCGTGAGGGAGTAGGCGTGTCCGGCGTCATTGTAGGAGCGGCCTCAGCCGCGACCGACAACCGGCCACACCCCCGAAGCCCGTGATCGCGGCCGAAGCCTCCTGCCAAACGCACCCATGAGCCTGCACCCGGTCCGCGTCCTGATCGCCGACGACCACACCCTGGTCCGCGAGAGCCTGGTCGCCGCGCTCAACGCCAGCGGCGCCTGCCAGGTGGTGGCCGAGGCCGCCGACGGCATCGAGGCGGTCGAGAAGGCGATCGCCACGCGGCCCGAGGTCGTGGTCGTCGATCTGTCGATGCCGCGCCTGAACGGCATCGAGGTGGTGCGCCGCCTGCGTGAGGCGCTGCCGGAGACACGCGTGCTGGTGTTGACCATGCACCAGGAAGAGGAATACGTCCTGCACGCCGTGCGCGCCGGCGCCTCCGGCTACCTCGCCAAGGACAGCGCCACCGCCGAACTGATCGCCGCCGTGCGCGACCTGCACGCCGGCCGCGCCCATTTCGGCGCGCTCGCGGCCAAGGCGCTGGCCGAGCAACTGCACCGTCCCGATCGCCCGCTGGAGGATCCCTACGGTGGCCTCACGCCGCGCGAGCGCGAAGTCTTCCACCTGATCGCCGAAGGACTGACCACCAAGGAGATCGCACGCCAACTCGACATCAGCGTGAAGACCGCCGAGAACCACCGCCTGCGCGTGCTCGACAAGCTCGGCGTGCGCAACACCGCCGAACTGGTGCGCTACGCGGTGCGCAAGGGGCTGCTGGACTGACGCGCCGACCGGGCCCGGGCCGCATTCCAGATGCGCTGGGGGTTTTCCCCCGTCACGCCTGGGGGCGTTGCCGGATGCCTCCGGCCGCAATGCCGCGCGACGCTGCGTGGACCACCCACCCGGAGGTCCACCGATGTCCACGCCTGCCCATCTCCGCCTCGGCATCCGTCTCGCCCTCGCCGGCGCGATGCTCGGCGCCTCCAGCCTCGCGCTGGCCGCCACCCTCGACCCCTACCTGCAGGACAAGCTGCCCACGGTAGCGATCAACGACGCCATCGAGGTCATCGTCACCTTCGAGGGCGACGGCCCGCTCAGCGCCGCGCAGAAGCAGCGCCTGGCCGACATCGGCCTGACCGGCGTCGTGCTCAACGAACTGCCGATCGCCGGCGTGCTCGCCACGCCCGCGCAGATCCGCATCCTCGACGGCTGGGACGACGTGCGTTCGATCTGGTTCAACGCCCCGCTCGACTACGAGAATCGCGAAGCCACCGCGCTCACCGGCGTCGACCGCCTGCGCACCGATCCGCTGCTGCGCAACAACGGCGTGCCCTACTCGGGCAAGGGCGTGAGCGTGCTGGTCAACGACTCGGGCGTGGACGGCACCCACCCCGATCTCAAGTTCGGCCGCCACGTGGTGCAGAACGTCGCCGCACAGACCAACCTGCGCTCGCTGTCCTCGCTGGCACCGATCACCTACACCGAAAACGTGCCCAACACCGATATCGGCGGCGGCCACGGCACCCACGTCGCCGGTACGGTCGGCGGCACCGGCGCGGCCTCGGGCGGCGACTTCGAGGGCGTCGCGCCGGGGGCCGGCATCGTCGGCTACGGCTCGGGCGCGGCGCTGTTCATCCTCGACACGCTGGGCGGCTTCGACTACGCGCTGACCCACCAGTTCACCTACAACATCCGCGTCGTCTCCAACTCGTTCGGCCAGACCTCCGACACCGGCAGCGCCTTCAATCCCGACCACCCGACCAACGTCGCCACCAAGAAGCTCGCCGACCGCGGCGTGATCGTGGTGTTCTCGGCCGGCAACTCCGGCCCCGGCGAGGGCACCATCACCGGCCAGTTCAAGAAGGCGCCGTGGGTGGTGACCGTCGCCGCCGGCGACAAGCAGGGCCGGCTGGCCTCGTTCTCCTCGCGCGGCGAGAAGGGCAAGGGCGGCACGGTCAGCATCGGCGGCCAGAGCTTCACCTGGGAAGACCGCCCGACCGTCACCGCGCCGGGCGTCAACATCTACTCGGCGCGCGCCTCCACCAGCGGCCCGCTCGACCTGCTGGCGCTGCAAAGCGAGATCGACGAGATCGGCCCCGGCCTGGCCACCTACTACAGCCGCAAGAGCGGCACCTCGATGGCCGCGCCGCACGTCTCGGGCATCGTCGCGCTGATGCTCGAGGCCAACCCGGCACTCGACTGGCGCGGGGTCAAGAAGATCCTGCAGGACACCGCCACCAACATCCCCGGCCGCGAGGCCTGGGAAGCCGGCGCCGGCTACGTCAACGCCTACGCGGCAGTGCAGGCGGCCCGCGAGCTGG
>JBEQAM010000240.1:3263-4039 GCA_041640375.1 Rehaibacterium sp.
GCCACGGTCAACCTCAACCGCAGCTTCAACGCCAACGCGCAGGTCTCCACCGCGAGCAGCGTCAACGTCAGCTTCGACTTCAGCCCGGTCGGCGAGACCGGCGCCGTGCAGTTCGAGGTCGGCGCCGACATCTCGCTGGTCACCGCCCGCGCCAACATCGGCGACAACACCCTGGCGCTGGTGCTGATCGATCCGAACGGCAAACGCTACGGCTCCTCGATCGCGCTGCCGGTGCTCGGCCAGAACGTCGCCGTCGCCGCGCCCGGCGTGCCCGGCACCTGGACGCTCACCGCGCGCGGCATCGGCTCGGTGTCCGGCACCAACCTCGACCCGCTGCAGGTCACCAACGGCTATGGCGCTCCCGGCACCGTGCGCGCCAACCTCAAGCAACTGCGCACCGACGGCTACACCGGCCTGAACGACATCGCCGGTCACCCGGCACAGGGCTTTGTCGAGTACGCGGTGAGCAAGCGCCTGGTCGATGCCGGCAGCGACGGCCGCTATCGTCCGGACGACAGCCTGCTCAAGCGTGAGCTCGCCGACTTCCTGGTGATGGGTGCGGGCGTGCGCCAGTCCGACCCGCTGGCTGGCGCCAGCTTCTCCGACGTCAAGCCGACCAGCGCCCTGTACCCGTTCGTCGAGGCCGTCTCGGCGCGCGGCCCGGTGCTGCGCGACACCTTCCACGGCCACGACCGCATCGTGCGCTCGGGCAGCAAGTTCGAGCCGGGCAAGACGGTCGTGCGGCAGGAGCTGGCCTACAGCCTGGTGCAGAGCCA
>JBEQAM010000241.1:0-4010 GCA_041640375.1 Rehaibacterium sp.
CGTGCCCGCATTGCGGCCACCGCCCGCATCTGCGCGTCGAGCGGCTGGGGTGGGACGCGGACGAGCCCGAGACGGCGCGCTACCTCTGCGAGGCCTGCGACGCGCCGATCGGCGAGCAGCACAAGGCGCAGATGCTGGCGGCGGGGGAATGGCGGGCCACCGCCACGGCGACGGATCCGCACGCGATCGGCTTTCACATCTCGGCGCTCTACTCGCCGCCCGGCTGGATGCCCTGGTCGGAGATCGCCCGGCTCTGGCTCGCCGCGCAGGGCGACGACCGGGCCATCAAGACCTTTCGCAACACGGTGCTGGGCGAGACTTGGCAGGAGGCGGGCGAGGCGCCGGACTGGCAGCGGCTCTACGACCGGCGGGAGTATTGGCCGGCCGGCACCGTGCCGGTGGGCGGGCTGCTGCTCACCGCCGGCGTGGACGTGCAGCGCAACCGGCTCGAGGCCTCGGTCTGGGCCTGGGGGCAGGACCGGCAGTCCTGGCTGGTCGAGCACCGCGTCCTGGCCGGCAACCCGTTCGAGGCAGCGGTGTGGGAGGATCTTCGCCTGCTGCTCGGCGAGACCTGGCGACATGCCTCCGGCCACCGCCTGCCCATCGCCATGGCGGCGATCGACAGCGGCGACGGCATGACCACGGCGGAGGTCTACGCCTTCGTGCGCCGCGCCGGCGCGGGCCGCACCATCGCGGTCAAGGGCCAGGACGGGCTGCGCGCGGCGGTCGGCCAGCCGGCGGCGACGGAGGTGCGGCGGCAGGGGCGCAAGCTCGGCGGGCTCAAGGTCTGGCCGGTGGGATCCTCCTTCCTCAAGGCCGAGACCTATGGCTGGCTCAAGCTCGACCGGCCGACCGAGGAGAGCGGCGAGCCCTTCCCGCCCGGCTACGTCCACCTGCCGATGCATGCTGCCGGCGAGGAGTTCTGTCGCCAGCTCACGGCGGAGCAGCTGGTGGCGCGCGCCGGGAAAAACGGCTTCCGCCGGCTGGAGTGGGTCAAGACGCGCGAGCGCAACGAGGCGCTCGACTGCCGCGTCTATGCCCGCGCCGCGGCGGCGGCGCTCGGCATGGACGGCTGGGGCGAGGGGCGCTGGGCACGGATGGCCGATGCGCTGTCGCTGCCGGCGGCGGAGCCGCCCTCGGCAGACGAGGCGGCGCCGGTCACGACCAATAGGCCAGCCACGCCACCTGACCTTCGTCCCCGCGCCTGGCTCGCCCCGCGCGGCGGCTGGCTGCGCTGACCATGGAGACCCTCATGACCGCCCTCGTACCGGTCCGCACCACGATCGCCGCCGGCCAGGCGCTGAGCGCGCCGGTCGCCAGCGTCGGCTATGGCGTCTGCCTGCTGCTGCTGCCCGCCGCCTGGACCGACGCCCCGCTCACCGTCCAGGGCTCGCTCGACGAGGGCGAGCCCACGGCCTGGGCTGACCTCCATGACCATCTCGGCAACGAGGTCGTGCTGACCGTCGCCGCCGGCCGGGCCCTCACCCTGCCACCCACCCTGCTGCTCGGTTGGCGCTGGCTGCGGCTGCGCTCCGGCCTCGCCGCCGCGCCGGTGAGCCAGGCCGCCGCCCGCACCATCACCCTCGGCATCCGGCCGCTGGCATGACCGCGCTGTTCCAGCATTACCTGCCGCCCGCGCCGGCGATGCTGCCCTACGTCCCGGGGCGGTTCTACGCCTCGCAGCATGCGCGCGCCGTCGGGGCGTCTCTCGCGATGGTGGCGAACCGGCTCTACTGCGTGCCCTACCTCCTCGCCCGGCCGGGCCTGTTCTCGGCCATGGCGGTGAGCGTGACCACGGGTGCCGCGGGCTTCCTGCGCATGGCGCTGGCGGCCGACAACGGCGCCGGGCGACCGGGCGCCGTGATCGAGGAACCGCTCGTGGACGCCGACACCACGGTCGGATCGGCGATCTGCCCCTTCGCGCAACCGCGCTGGATTTCGGCCGGCATCTGGTGGCTGCTGCTGTGCTTCTCCGGCGCGCCTTCGGTGCGCGGCACCTCGAACCAGGTGTTCAGCGGGGGCAATACCCTGCTACTCGGCTCGACCTCGGCCGATGGCGGATCGGGCGGCGGCACCGGCAGCGAGAACGGGTTCTTCGCGCCGCTGACCTGGCAGGCCGGCGTGCCGATCATGCCGAACCCGCCCACCGGGTTGTCCTATCTGGTCAACGCGGCGACGCCGCTGCCGACGCTCCGGGCCGCGTGATGGACCCGGCCGTTCTCGCCTGGGCGCTGGCGCAACCGCCCGGCAGCCGCGCCGCCGCCCTCGCTGCCGCCTACACGGGCGGCACCACGCGCGTGAGCTTCGAGGGGCGCACCGTGGAATACCGGAGCCTGGACGAACTCGGGCGGGCGCTGGCCGTCCTGCGCAGCGCCGAGACCACGGCAGCGCGCAGGCCGGCGGCGACGCTCGCCTCCTTCTCGCGGGGCAATGGCACGTGATCGAGCGGATGATCCGAGCCTGGCGGGCCTTCCGCGGCTACGCCGCGGCGCAGGACCATCGCGCCTCCGTCTGGGCGCCCTCGGGCGGCAGCGCCAATGCCGAGGTCGGCCTGGCCGCGGCGACGGTGGCGCGCCGCGCGCGCGACGCCGTGCGCAACGACCCCTATGCCAGCCGCATCGTCGATCTGTGGACCGGCAATGCGGTCGGCGCCGGCATTACCACCCGCTGGCCGGACGATCCGCATCGCCGCGCCTGGCAGCGCTGGGCGGAGAGCACCGCCTGCGACGCCGAGGGGCGGCTCGACCTCTACGGGCTGCAGGCGCTGGTGATGCGGGCCGTGGTCGAGAGCGGCGAATGCTTCATCCGCTTCCTGATGGTGCCGCCATCGGCCGCCAACCCGATCGGCCTCCGGCTGCAGGTGCTGGAGAGCGACCACCTCGACACCGCGCGCAACGGCATGGTGGAGGGCGCCCCGACCATCCAGGGCATCGCCCTCGGCGAGGCCGGCGAGCCGGTCGGCTACTGGCTGTTCCCGACCCATCCGGGCGCGTGGATGCTCCCAGGCGTCCGGATGGCGAGCGAGCGCATCCCGGCCGCAGAGGTGCTGCACGTCTATCGCAAGCGCCGGCCCGGCCAGCTGCGCGACGTCTCCTGGCTCGCGCCGGTGCTGCTGCGGCTGCGCGACCTCGGCGACTACGAGGCGGCGCTGCTGATGAAGGCCAAGATCGAGGCCTGCCTCGCCGCGGTGGTCACCGAGGAGGGCGATGAGGCGCTCACCGGTGCGGCGACCGGCCTGCTCCGCGACGCGCAGGGCCGCACCGTCGAGAGCTTCGAGCCGGGGATGATCCTGTATCGCCGCGGCATGGGCAGCGTGGAGGTTGTGAACCCGAGCGGGGGCGGATCGCACGCTGCCTTTGCGCGGCGGGCGCTCGAGGCGGCCGCGGTGGGCGCCGGCCTGACCTACGACCAGGTCTCCGGCGACCTGACGCAGGCGAACTACTCCTCGCTGCGGGCCGGCAAGATCGAGTTCCGCCGCCTCTGCGAGCAGGTGCAGTACGGCATGCTCATCCCGATGCTCGTGCGGCCCATCGCGGACCGCTTCCACGCGCAGGGCGCGCTGCTCGGCCTGTGGGGCGCGGCGATGCCGGACGGCGTCAGCCACGTCCCGCCGGCGCACGAGATGATCGACCCGCTGAAGGACACCACCGCCCTCATCGCCCAGGTGCGCGCCGGCTTCTTGCCGCAGCCCGAGGCCGCCGGTGCCTTCGGCTACGACTTCCGCGCTGCCGTGGAGATGATCCGCGAGGCCAATGCGCTGCTCGACGAGGCGGGCATCTCGCTCGACACCGACCCGCGCCGCGTCGCCAGGTCCGGCGCCGCCCAGGACGCTGCGCAGATGGCAGCGGTGGAGATCGCGGCGACAGGGGCTGCAGCTCCGCTGCGGCAGCCGGCCGGGAGCCAGGCGGAGCCTGGCTGAGCGTCCGCAGTCCACGGAACATCCCGGCCTTTTCCACAGGAATATCCACCTGAACGAGACCAATGGGCTGGGCGGCAGCGATGCCACGCCG
>JBEQAM010000242.1:0-3988 GCA_041640375.1 Rehaibacterium sp.
CGGGTGGTGATGACCGAGGGCGCGCAGCGCTTCGTGACGCCGCTGACCTTCCAGGCCCTGTCCGGGCATCCGGTCCGCAGCTCGCTGTGGGACGAGCACGCCGAGGCGGCGATGGGCCACATCGAGCTGGCGCGCTGGGCGACGCGGGTACTGGTGGCGCCGGCCTCGGCCGATGCGCTGGCACGGCTGGCGCATGGGCTGGCCGGCGACCTGCTCGGCACCCTGTGCCTGGCCAGCGAGGCGCCGCTGGCGGTCGCGCCGGCGATGAACCGGCGGATGTGGGCGCATCCGGCCACGCAGGCCAATGTCGCCACGCTGCGCGCGCGCGGCGTCGAGGTCCTTGGCCCGGCCGAGGGCGACCAGGCCTGCGGCGAGGTCGGCGCCGGCCGGATGCTGGAGCCGGCCCAGATCGTCGCCGCGCTGGTCGCCTTGCGTGTCGATGCCGTGCGGTTCGCCGGCCGTCGCGTGCTGATCACTGCCGGGCCGACCTGCGAGGACATCGATCCGGTGCGCTACATCGGCAACCGCAGCTCGGGGAAGATGGGCTTCGCCCTCGCCGCCGCCGCCGCCGCGATGGGTGCACGGGTGACCCTGGTCGCCGGGCCGGTGGCGCTGGCCACGCCTGCCGGCGTAAGCCGCGTGGATGTGCGCTCGGCCGCGCAGATGCGCGAGGCGGTGCTGGCCGCGCTGCCGGAGCAGGACGTGTTCATCGCCGCCGCCGCCGTGGCCGACTATGCGCCGGCGCGGGCCGCCGCCGACAAGATCAAGAAGACCGGCGAAGCGCTCACGCTCGCGCTGGTCCGCACGCCCGACATCCTCGCCGAGGTGGCGGCGCGCACCGACCGGCCGTTCACGGTGGGTTTCGCCGCCGAAACCCGCGAGGTCGAGACCTATGCCCGCGACAAGCTCGTTCGCAAGCGGCTGGACATGATCGCCGCCAACCGCGTGGGCCTGCCGGGGTTGGGCTTCGAGTCCGACGACAACGCGCTGTCGGTGTACTGGGCCGACGGCGGCGCCGAGATCGGCGCCGCGCCCAAGCCGCTGGTGGCGCGCCGTCTGCTGCAACTGATCGCCGACCGCATGGAGCATCGCGCCGCATGATGCGCGACATCGAACTGAAGATCCTCGATCCGCGGCTGGGCCGCGACTTTCCGCTGCCCGACTACGCCACCGCGCAGTCGGCCGGCATGGACCTGCGCGCGATGCTCGATGCGCCGGTCACGTTGCAGCCGGGCGACACCGTGCTGGCGCCGACCGGCATCGCCATCCACATCGGCGACCCAGCGCTGTGCGCGACGATCCTGCCGCGTTCCGGGCTCGGCCATAAGCACGGGCTGGTGCTGGGCAACTTGGTCGGGCTGATCGACGCCGATTACCAGGGGCCGCTGATGGTGAGCTGCTGGAACCGTGGCAGCGCCGCTTTTACCATCGCACCGGGGGATCGCATCGCGCAGCTGGTGTTCATGCCGGTGGTGCGGGCGGTGTTTCGTATCGTCGAGGAGTTCGAGGCCAGCACGCGCGGCGCGGGTGGTTTCGGCCATACCGGCGTGCGCTGACGGCGTGGCCGCAGCGAGCGCACACCACAGCCAGGGGGCACCCATGAGCAACGACACCCAGCCTGCCGCCGCCAAGCCACTGGCGATTCCGGTCCAGGTACACCGGTTTCTGCCGCTGATCGGCGCCGTGCTGATCGCGCTCGGCGTGGTCGTGCTCTGGCAGAGCTGGCAGGCAGGCGCGATCGAGCGGCTGGCGGCGCAGCTGGACGGCCGTCGCGACCAGGCGGCGGCCGACGTGCGCCGGCAGCTCGACGGCCTGCTGCAGCGATTCGGCGAACACCGTCAGCGCGAGGCCGTGCTGGCGGCCTTGCGCGAGGACGAGACGGTGGCCGCCGCGCAGGCCCTGCAGGCCGGCTGGCCGGAGCTCGCCGGGGTCGAATTCCACCTGCCGGCACTGGACGAGGCGATCGAAGGCGACCTGGCCGCGTTCGGTTACGGCCGTCTGGCGCTGCTGCAGGACGCGCTGGTCGCCGGTGCACCGCGCGCCGCGGTGATCCGCGACGGCGGCCAACCCATGCTGGCGTTGGCCGGTCCGGTGATGGACGGCAACCGCGTGCTGGCGATGGCCCTGGTCAAGCTGCCGGTCGGCGTGTTCGCCGAGCGCCTGCAGGCCGCCACGCCGGCGGGGTTGTACCTGGGATTGAAGCAGGGCCGCTTCCTCATCGCCGAGGCCGGCAAGAAGGAGCTGGCGGTGCTGGCCGAAGCACGTGCGGTGGCGATCCCGGACAGCGGGATGCGCATCGTGGCCGCCGCGCCCGAGGTGCGCGCCAGCCTGCTCTCGGGGGGGCTGGGTTATGGATTGGGTGGCCTGCTGCTGCTGGCCGGTGCCGGCGCCTTCGTCCTGCAGCGCCGCAGCGTGCCGCACGTGGCGGGAGGGGATGGGGCGGAGGCCATGCAAGCCGACGAAGCCACCCTGGCCGAAGTGATGCAACGCACCGGCGCCACCACCGCCAGCCAGCCGCGCGTGGTGCGCGAGAAACCGGCCAAGCACGCGGTGACGCTCGACCGCAGCATCTTTCGCGCCTACGACATCCGCGGCGTGGTCGGCGAGACGCTCGATGCCGGCATCGCCCGACTGATCGGCCAGGCGATCGGCTCGCTGATGCACGAGAAGGGGCTGAAGGACATCGTGGTCGGCCGTGACGGCCGCCTGTCCGGACCGGAGCTGGTCGAAGGCCTGGTCGCCGGCCTGCGCCAGGCCGGCTGCGACGTCACCGACATCGGCATGGTGCCGACGCCGGTGGTCTATTTCGGCGGCTTCCATCTGCGCACCGGCTCCGGCGTGGCGGTGACCGGCAGCCACAATCCGCCCGATTACAACGGCTTCAAGATCGTGGTCGGCGGCGAGACGCTCTCGGGCGCCGCCATCGAGGCGTTGTACACCCGCATCGTCGAGGACCGGATGCACTCGGCCCAGCCGCAAGGTGCCCTGCACCGGCGCGACATCGGTCACGATTACACGCAGCGCATCGCCCAGGACGTGCAGACCGAGCGGCCGCTGAAGGTCGTGGTCGACTGCGGCAACGGTGTGGCCGGCGCGATTGCGCCGCAGGTGCTCGAGGCGATCGGTTGCGAGGTGGTGCCCTTGCACTGTGAGGTCGACGGCACCTTCCCCAATCACCACCCGGACCCCGGCGATCCGGAGAACCTGTCCGACCTGATCCACATGGTGCAGCGCCTGGACGCCGATCTCGGGGTGGCCTTCGACGGCGACGGCGACCGGCTCGGCGTGGTCACCCGCCGCGGCGAGATCGTCTACCCCGACCGCCTGCTAATGCTGTTCGCCCAGGATGTGCTCAGCCGCAATCCGGGCGCCTGCATCCTCTATGACGTCAAGTGCACCGGCCATCTCGCCGGCCATGTGCTGCGCCACGGCGGTAGCCCGGTGATGTGGAAGACCGGCCATTCGTTGATCAAGGCCAAGATGAAGGAGACCGAGGCCGAGCTGGCCGGCGAGATGAGCGGCCATTTCTTCTTCCGCGAACGCTGGTACGGCTTCGACGACGGCATTTACGCCGCCGCGCGCCTGCTGGAGATCATCGCCGCCGACCCGCGCGCCCCGGAGGAGGTCTTCGACGACCTGCCCAAGGGCGTGAGCACGCCGGAGCTGAAGATTCCGGTCGCCGAGGGCGAGCAGTACGCCTTCGTCGAAGCCTTCCGCGAGCGGGCAAAGTTCGACGGCGCACGCGTCGCCACCATCGACGGCGTGCGCGCCGACTGGCCGGACGGCTTCGGCCTGGTGCGGGCCTCGAACACCACGCCGGTGATCGTGTTGCGTTTCGACGCCGACAACGCCGAGGCGCTGGCGCGCATCCAGCAGGCCTTCCGCGAGCAGCTGCTGGCGCTCAAGCCCGATCTGGTATTGCCGTTCTGAACGGCCGGGGATCGGGAATACGGCGGGCAGGGTCGGAGCGGCAGGAGTCGTTGCCGAT
>JBEQAM010000243.1:0-3988 GCA_041640375.1 Rehaibacterium sp.
AGCGTTGAAGGCGTAGCCGGCGGCGCTGGCCAGCCCGATCGCCACCCCGCAGGCGGCCGAGGTGCCGACCGCGCGCACCGGCGTCACCCCCAGCCAGACCAGCAGCGGCACGGTCATGCTGCCGCCGCCGATCCCGACCATCGCCGACACCGCGCCGATGCCGACACCGGCCACGCTCAGGCCCGGCCCGCGCGGGTCGTCGTGGCCGTCCGGCCGCGCGCGGACACGACCGAAGCCGATCTGCGCCGCCGCCAGCAGGCAGTAGCCGGCGACGAGGTAGCGCAGCACTTGCCCGTCCAAGGCAACCGCCACGCGGCTGCCCAGCCAGCCGCCCAGCAGCAGGCCGGGCACCAGCCAGCGCACGGTCGTCCAGCGCACGCTGCCGCGCCGGTGGTGCGACCGGGTCGAGGACAGCCCGGTGATCACGATGCTGGCCAGCGAGGTGGCCAATGCCGCATGCATCGCCGCCGCGTGCGGGATGCCTTGGGTCGGCAGCAGCCAGGCCAATGCGGCCACCAGCACCAGCCCACCGCCGACCCCGAGCAGGCCGGCCAGCACCCCGGCCGCGGCGCCGAGCGCCAGGTACAGCAGCAGCGCGCTCAGCATCGCGCCCGCCCCGGCGTCTCAATACCCATCGGCTACACTTCCGCGCATGCGCAATCCCCTGATTCCCTTGTTGCTGTCCCTGGCGTGGCTGGCGCCGGCGGGCGCGGCCGACGAGGCCACGCTGGCCGCGCGGCGCGACGAACTGCGCCAGGTGCTGCAGATCGCCGAGCGCGGTTCGCCGGCGCAATACGAGGCCGTCGCGAAACGGCTGGCCGACCACCCGCTGTTCCCGTGGCTGGAGTATGCCCGGCTGCGGCGCGATCTGGGCACGGCCACGCCGGGCCGCGTCGAGGGCTTCCTGCGCCGTTACGACGGCCAGCCGGCCGCGCAGCTGCTGCGCGAGGCCTGGCTGGGCGAGCTGATCCGGCGCCAGGACTGGCCGCGTTTTCTCGCCGCGTACCGGCCCGACAACGACCTGACCCGCCGCTGCGCCCACGCCCAGGCGCGACTGGCCACCGGCGCCATCGACGAGAGCTGGCTGCGCGACGTGGAGGCGTTGTGGCTCCACGGCCGCTCGATGCCCGACCTGTGCGATGCGCCGTTCGCCGAACTGCAGCGGCGCGGCCGCTTGACGCCGGCGCTGCGCTGGCAGCGCATCGAGCTGGCCGCCGAGGCCGGCGAGCTGGGCATCATGCGCTTCCTTGCCCGCGGCCTGCCCGAGGCCGAGGCGGCGCTGGCGCAGGACTACGCCGCCTTCGTCGAGAGCCCGCACGAGCGCGCCGCGCGCTGGCCCGCCGACGCACGCAGTCGCCGGATCGCCATGCACGGGCTGGTGCGCGCCGCGCGTCGCGATCCCGACGGCGTCGAGGCGCGACTGGCCGCGCTCACTCCGGTGCTCGGGTTGGGCGAGGCCGAGCGCGGCCCGGTGCTGTACCAGATCGCGTTGTGGACGGTGGCCTCGTACGGCGAAGCCTCCGCGCGCCGGCTGGCGGCCGTGCCCGCCTCCGCCTGGGACGCCCGCCTGCACGAATGGCAGGTGCGCGAGGCGCTGGCGCGCCGGGACGATGCCGCCGCGCTGGCCGCGTTGGAGCGCATGCCCGAGGCGCAGCGCCGCGATACCCGCTGGCGCTACTTCGAGGCGCGCCTGCGCGAGCGCCGCGGCGAGCGGGATCGGGCGCGTGCGCTGTACGCCGAGGCCGCGCGCGAGGCCAGCTTCCACGGCTTCCTCGCCGCCGACCGGCTGGATCTGCCCTACGCGCTGTGCCCGAAGACACCAAGGACGCCGGCCGAGATCGCCGCCGAAGTCGCCAGTCACCCGGGCCTGGTGCGTGCCTTCGAACTGCGCCGGATCGACCGTCCCGGCTGGGCCGAGCGCGAATGGCGTGCGGCGGTGGCCGGCTTCGACGCCACCCGCCGCGTCGAGGCGGTGCGGTTGGCGCGGCGCCAGTTCTGGCACGACCGCGCGGTGTTCTTCCTCGGCCGCGAGGACCCCGAAGAGCTGCGCTACTACCGCCTGCGTTTCCCGCTGAGCTACCCGCGCACGGTGCGCGCCGAGGCCGAGCGGCACGGGCTGGATCCGGCCGTGGTCGCCGCCGAGATCCGCGCCGAGAGCGCCTGGATGCGCGAGGCCCGTTCGCATGCCGACGCCCGCGGCCTGATGCAGGTGCTGCCGGCCACCGGCGCCGCGGTGGCCCGCCGTCACGGCATCACCTGGGGCGGGCCGGACACCCTGTACCGGCCGGTCACCAACATCCGCATCGGCACCGCCTACCTGCGCGAGATGATCGACCGCCATGGCGGCAAGTACTTCCTCGCCATGGCGGCCTACAATGCCGGCCCGGCGCCGGTGCAGCGCTGGCTGGCGCAGCGGCCCGACCTCGATCCCGACGTCTGGATCGAAACCATCCCGTTCAAGGAGACCCGCGACTACGTCGCCCGCGTGCTCGCCTTCAGCGTCATCTACGATTGGCGCATGGGACGCGAGTCGCCGCCGGTCAGCGAGCGCATGCTGGGGCGCGACCCGTCGCCCGACCGTCGCCGCGCCCACGTCTGTCCGACGCCCACGGAGTCCATCGCCCCATGACCTCGCAGCGCATCGTCGTCCTCGGCGGCACCGGCTTCGTCGGCCGCCATCTGGTCCGGCGCCTGGTCGCCGACGGCCACGCCGTCACCGTGCTCAGCCGCAACAGCGGCATCCATCACGAGGAAGTCTTCCCGCCGGAAGTGACCTTGCGCGACTGCAACGTCTACGACACCGCCGCGCTGACGCGCGCGCTGCAGGGCGCGGATGCCGCGATCAACCTCGCCGGCATCCTCAACGAGCGCGGCGATTCCGGCAAAGGCTTCCGCCGCGTCTTCGTCGAGCTCACCGACGCCCTGATCGCCGCCTGCCACCAGGCCGGCGTGCGCCGGCTGCTGCAGATGAGCGCGCTCAACGCCGGCCGTGGCCGCAGCCATTACCTGAAGGCGCGCGGCGAGGCCGAGGCGCACGTGAAAGCCTCCGGCCTGGACTGGACGATCTTCCAGCCGAGCGTGATCTTCGGCGAAGGCGATGGGCTGTTCTGCCGCTTCGCCGGGCTGCTGCGGTGGATGCCGGTGCTGCCGATCGCCCGCGGCGGCGCGAAGTTCGCGCCGGTGTTCGTCGGCGACGTCGCCGAGGCGTTCCGCCGCGCGCTGGCCGACCGCAGGACGATCGGCCAGGTCTACGAGCTGTATGGGCCGGACGTGTTCACCCTGGCCGAGATCGTGCGTATGACCGCGCGCACCCTGGGCCTGAAGCGGCTGGTGATCCCGCTGCCCGACGCGCTCGGCCGGCTGCAGGCGGAAGTGGGCGAATGGTTGCCTGGCAAGCCGATCAGCCGCGACAACTTCCGTTCGCTGCTGACCGACTCGGTCGGCGGCATCGACGGCCTGCACCGGCTCGGCATCGTGCCCGCACGGGTGGCCGACTGGCTGCCGCGCATCCTCGGCGTCGAGGACACCCGTCAGCGCCGGCTGGACCGCTACCGCAGGCAGTGAGCATGCGCGCCTACCTCGTCGGCGGTGCCGTCCGCGACCGCCTGCTCGGGCGCGAGGGCGGCGACCGCGACTGGGTGGTGGTGGGGGCCACGCCGGAGCAGATGCTGGCGCGCGGCTTCAAGCCGGTCGGGCGGGATTTCCCGGTGTTCCTGCATCCGCGTACCGGCGAGGAGTACGCGCTGGCGCGCACCGAGCGCAAATCCGGGCGCGGTTACCGCGGCTTCGTCGTCAATGCCGACCCGTCGGTGACGCTGGAAGAAGACCTCGCCCGCCGCGACCTCACCATCAACGCCATCGCGCAGGACGAGGACGGCGCGCTGATCGACCCTTACGGCGGCGTGCGCGACCTCCAGGCGCGCGTGCTGCGTCACGTCTCGCCGGCCTTCGTCGAGGACCCGGTGCGGCTGCTGCGGGTGGCCCGCTT
>JBEQAM010000244.1:0-3962 GCA_041640375.1 Rehaibacterium sp.
CGGCTGTGGGCGATCAATCCCGAGGCCGGCTTCTTCGGCGTGGCCCCCGGCACCAGCACCGCCACCAACTCCAACGCACTGGCGATGCTGGACCGCGACGCCATCTTCACCAACGTCGCCGTCACCGCCGACAACCGGCCGTGGTGGGAGGGTCTGCCCGGGACGCCGGCCAAGGACTGGCAGGGCCGCGATTACGACCCGGCCAACGGCCCGGCTGCGCACCCGAACGCACGCTTCACGGTCAGTGCGAAGCAGTGCCCGAGTTGGTCGCCCAAGGCCGAGGATCCGCAGGGCGTGCCGATCAGCGCGATCGTGTTCGGCGGCCGTCGCGCCTCGCTGGTGCCGCTGGTGTTCGAGGCGCGCGACTGGACCCACGGCGTGCTGGTCGGCGCGGCGATGGGCTCGGAAACCACCGCCGCCGCCACCGGCGCGGTCGGCGTGCTGCGCCGCGACTCGATGGCGATGAAGCCGTTCTGCGGCTACAACTTCGCCGACTACTTCGCCCACTGGCTGAGCTTCGACAAACCCGGCGCGAAGCTGCCGAAGATCTTCCACGTCAACTGGTTCCGCAAGGGCGCCGACGGCAGGTTCCTGTGGCCGGGCTTCGGCGACAACCTGCGCGTGCTGGAGTGGATGATCCGGCGTGTCGGCGGCCAGGCCGAGGCGGTGGAGACGCCGATCGGCCACCTGCCGCGCCCGCAGGATCTCGACACCGACGGTCTTGACCTCGCGCCCGCTGCGCTGGCCGAGCTGCTCTGGCTGGATCGCGAGGGCTGGTACGAGGAGATCGAGTCGATCGGCGAATACCTGGAGAGCTTCGGCGCGCGCATGCCCGCCGCGCTCAAGGCCGAGCAGGCGCGTATCGCCAGGGCGCTGGCCTCCTGAAGGCAGCGCTGACCCATTCCGTGCTGCCGCAAGCCATGGCTGGCCTGCGTAAAGGCTGAGCAGGGGCGTGCCCGCGCGGTGGCGACGCGTCCAGACCGGTGTCGGACACGGTGCGCCTGGGCAACTGCGGGATCGAGTTGTTCCGGCCCTGGTCATGGGGCGGCGGGCGTCTTTGCCCGTTCCGTCCGCTTGCTGCCGACGACGCGTCACCGGTGGGGGCGGTAGGTGTCTGCCACCGTGCCGCCGGACACACCCGCGGGCCCTACGCCCGCGGCCTGAGCGTGACCGCGGCCCTGACGCATACTGCCCTCGGCGCGAGCCTGTCCGGGCCGTGGCGGATGGGACCGGATCAACGTACGTACCCGTACGGACGCGGTTTCCCACGACGTGAAATTTGCGTTATCCTCGCTCGGCCGTGGTTGCCCGATTTACCGGAAATCCGGCTACTTCCGAACTTCCAAACGAGTCATTCCGACGTTGGAGAGAGACAAGATGACAAACATCAAGCAGCTGCCCAGCGCGATCCGCTTTGCGTTGCTGGCTGGCGCCGCGTCTGCCGCCGCGATGGGGGCCGCCGTGGCCCAGGAGCAGGCGGCCACCCTCGATCGCATCGAGGTCACCGGTTCGCGCATCAAGCGTGCCGATGTCGAGGGCGCCCTGCCCGTCACCGTGATCGACCGTCAGCAGCTCGAGCTGTCGGGTGAGGTCTCGGTCGCGGACTTCCTGCGCAACACCACCTTCAACTCGTTCGGTTCCTTCCGTCCGCAGTCGGGCTCGTCGGCGCAGTCGTTCGCCGGCATCAGCCTGCGCGGCCTCGGCGAGGGCCGCACCCTGATCCTGATCGACGGCCGTCGCGCCCCGATCGCCCCGAACGTCGGCTCCGCGCAGGACCTGAACTCGATCCCGCTGGCGGCGGTCGAGCGCATCGAGATCCTCTCGGACGGCGCGTCGGCGATCTATGGCACCGACGCGATCGGCGGCGTGGTCAACATCATCACCCGCAAGGACTTCAGCGGCGCCGAATTCACCGCCGGCGTCTCCAATCCCAAGCGCCCGGGCGGCGAGACCGAGCAGGGCTCGGTGATCTTCGGTGCCGCCGGCGATCGCGGCCGGATCATGGCCGGCGCCTCCTACAACACCCGCGGCATCGTCTGGCAGCGTGACCGCGAGTGGTCGGCCGGTGGCGTTTCGACCTTCTCCAACAACTTCATGGTCGCCAACCCGGCGCCGGGCAGCCTGTACGGCTGGACCCCGGGCGGCTTCCTGGCCAACCCGAACAACGGCTCGGTGCCGCCGGGCGGTTGCGCGGGTCCGGGCTTTTCGGTCAGCGGTTCGGGCGCCTCCACCCGCTGCTTCTACGACTTCACCTTCGTCGCCGCCGACGAGGCCGAGATCCGCAACCAGTCGCTGTTCACCCGCGCCGAGTACATGATCAACGACGACTGGTCGACCTACATGAACGCGAGCGTGAGCCGCGTCAAGTCGTTCGGTCGTTACGCGCCGGTGCCGTCCTCGCCGTGGCCCGGCGGGCAGCCGTTCATCCCGGTCGGTTCCCCGAACCATCCGGCGGTGCGCTTCCCGAACGCCGGCTATGACCCGAACCGTCCGGTGTTCCTGCGCCACCGCTTCGCCGCCCTCGGCAACCGCGACACCTTCATCGACTCGAACGTCTACGACATCCTGGCCGGCTTCCAGGGCCGGATCGGTGAGGTCGACGTCGACTTCGGCGCGCGCCAGAGCGAGTACAAGTACATCGACCTCGGCCGCAACTATGTGGTGGGTGCGATCGCGCAGCAGTTCATCGCCGATGGCCGTTACAACATCTATGACCCGTTCGGCAATCCGCGCAACATCCTGAACTCGATGATCGCGACCATCAATCGCGAGAGCACCACCAAGCTGCAGGAGGTGTACGGTACCGCCAACTTCGACCTGTTCGAGCTCAGCGGCGGCACTGCCGGCATGGCGGTCGGCGCCGAGTACCGCAAGGAAGACTACGCCGATCTGTACGACTCGCTCTCGGAGTCCGGCCAGATCGTCGGCTCGGCGGGCAACTCGGCGTCCGGCAGCCGTGACGTCAAGGCGGCCTACTTCGAGGTGCTGCTGCCGTTCCTGAGCAACCTCGAGGTGTCCCTGGCGGGTCGCTACGACAAGTACAGCGACTACGGCAACGACACCTCGCCGAAGGTCTCGCTGCGCTGGCAGCCGCTGGAAGCGCTGACGGTCCGTGCCTCCTACGGCCAAGGCTTCCGCGCCCCGTCGCTGGACATCCTGGCCGCACAGCCCTCGTTCTCGGCCGCCACGATCACGCATGCGCCGACCTGTCTGGCCTTCGGTCAGCCGCCGACCTGCTCGACCCAGGTCACGACCTACCAGATCGCCAACCCGAACCTGGAGTCGGAGCAGTCCGAGCAGTACTCGGCCGGCTTCGCCTGGGATGCCACCGACTGGCTCAACCTGACCCTCGACTACTACAACATCAAGGTCGAGGATCGCGTCGCCTTCATCGGCATCGGCACCATCGTCAGCTGCCTGGAGGGCACCGGCACCAACTGCCCGTCGGGCCTGAGCGTGTTCCCGACCGGCACCGTGGTGCCGAACCCGGCCTTGGGTCTGGGCGTGGAGTTCGGTCCGCAGGGCGAGATCATCGTCGGCCAGACCGGCTTCGCCAACCTCGGCACCATCGAGACCAACGGTCTGGACCTCAACCTGCGCACCAACTTCGACTTCGGCAACTGGGGCGCGCTGCGCAACCAGTTCCAGGTCAGCCACGTGCGCAGCTACAAGGTCGATGGCGATGACCAGATCGGTCGCGAGGGTCTGCCGAGGAACCGCGCCACCTTGGCCAACCAGTGGACCATCGGCGACTTCACCTTTGCCTGGAACATCAACTACGTCCACGGCACCCTGTCGGTGGCCGGTCGCCGGGCTCAGCTGGGCCTGAACGACTTCGGCTATCCGCACCGTCTGCCGTCGTGGACCACCCACGACCTGCAGGCGACCTGGAGCGCGCCGTGGAATGGCCGCATCACCCTGGGCGTGCAGAACCTCGCCGACAAGGACCCGGTGCAGGATCC
>JBEQAM010000245.1:0-3957 GCA_041640375.1 Rehaibacterium sp.
CGCGATCACGCGCGGCAGCTCGTCGGGCGCGGCCACCACCGTGCCGGCCCCCTTGAGCACGACCACCGCATCGTACTGCGCGGCCAAGGCCTCGGCAGCACGGAAACGATCGCGTTGCACTTCGGCCCCGTCGGTGTCGAGCAGCCGCGCCGCCTCGCCCGGATGCGGCGTGAGCACGCAGCCGGCGGGCAATGCCAGCGTCTGTCCGGCAAGCAGGTTGAGCGCGTCGGCGTCCAGCACCGCCGGCTTGCCGCTGCGCAGCGCGGTCGTCCACAGCGACCAGCCCCAGTCGCCGCGCCCGAGTCCCGGCCCGAGTGCGAGTACGTCGGCATGCGCCAGCATCGGCTCGAAATCGCCGGCATCCTCGATGCCCCGCGCCATCGCTTCGGGGCGCCCGGCCAGGATCGCCGCCACGTGCTCCGCGCGCGTCGCCACGCTGACCAGGCCGGCACCGGCACGCAAGGCCGCCTCGGCGCACAGCCGCGCGGCCCCGCCCATGCCCAGGTCACCGCCCACGCACAGCACATGGCCGTAGTGCCCCTTGTGGCTGTTGCGCGCACGTCGCGGCAGCCAACGGCGCAGCGCCGCCGGGCGCAGCAGCCGGGCCGCCGGCGGCGTGCCCTCGAAAGCGGCCGGGGGCAGCGCCAACGGATCGAGCACGACCTCGCCGACATGATCGAGCGCGGCTCCCGTGTGCAATCCGCGCTTGGCGGCGATGAAAGAGAGCGTCGCGGTCGCCCGCACCGCCGCGCCCGGCACGTGGCCACTGTCGGCATCCACGCCCGAGGGCGTGTCGAGCGCCAGCACCGGCACAGCGGCGGCGTTCAGCGCGTCGATCAGCTCGCGCGCGGTGCCTTCGGGCGCCCGTGTCAGCCCGATCCCGAACAGCGCGTCGACCCAGAGGTCGACCTTGGGCAGGGCGGCCTCGAACACCTGCGTCCGGCCACCGGCCGCCTGCCACTCGGCCGCGGCCTGCCGCGCCTCCGCGCTGCGCGCTTCGGCCAATGCGATCAGCGTGACGTGGTAGCCGGCCTCGTGCGCCAGCCGCGCCAGCACGTAGCCGTCGCCGCCGTTGTTGCCCGGCCCGCAGACCACGCCGATGCGGCGGACATGCGGCCAGCGCTCACGCAGCAGCCGCCACGCCGCGGCACCGGCACGCGACATCAACTCGAAAGCGGGAATCCCCAGGCCCTCGATCGCGCGCCGGTCGATGGCGCGCGCGTCCTGGGCGCGATACAGCGGCAGGGTGGCGGGCATGGGCGGATTCTATCGAGCCGGGATGGGGGATGGGGGCGCATGGGTGGCGCGAGCCGCGACCGGATCGCGCGAGCGTCGTCGACGCCCGCGGCCGACGCCACTGCCTGGAGAGTGCGCAGGCGCCGCTACAATCGGCGTATGCAGCCCGCTCCCGACTACGCCGCGCTCGCCACGCAGATCAAGGCCTGGGGTCGCGAACTCGGCTTCCAGCAGGTCGGCATCGCCGGCGTGGAGCTGGGCGAGGACGAACGGCATCTGCTCGACTGGCTGGCACAAGGCCAGCACGGCGAGATGGACTACATGGCCCGTCACGGCACCAAGCGCTCGCGCCCGGCCGAACTGCAGCCGGGCACGCTGCGGGTGATCTCGGTACGGATGGACTACGGCACCGCCGATGCCGATGCCGCGTGGGAAACCATCGCAGCGCCGGAGCGCGCCTATGTGGCCCGTTATGCGCTCGGCCGCGACTACCACAAGCTGCTGCGCGCACGGTTGCAGAAGCTGGCCGACCGCATCGCCGCAGCCATCGGCCCGTTCGGCTACCGCGCCTTCGTCGATTCCGCGCCGGTGCTCGAACGCGCGCTGGCGCGCGACGCCGGGCTGGGCTGGATCGGCAAGCACACCTGCCTGATCGATCGGACGGCCGGCAGCTGGTTCTTCCTCGGCGAGCTGTACACCGACCTGCCGCTGCCGGTGGACACTCCGGCCACCGCCCACTGCGGTACCTGCACGCGCTGCATCGAGGTCTGCCCGACCCGCGCCATCGTCGCGCCCTACCGCGTCGACGCGCGGCGCTGCATCAGCTACCTCACCATCGAGCTGAAGGGAGCGATCCCGGAGGAATTCCGCACCGCCATCGGCAACCGCATCTTCGGCTGCGACGACTGCCAGCTGGTCTGCCCCTGGAACAAGTTCGCCAGACGTGCCGACGAGCCGGACTTCCGTGCCCGCAACGGCCTGGACCGCGCCACCCTGGTCGAGCTGTTCGCCTGGAGCGAAGAGGAGTTCCTCAAGCGCACCGAAGGCTCGGCGATCCGCCGCACCGGCTACGAGGGCTGGCTGCGCAACATCGCCGTGGCATTGGGCAACGCGCCGGGCACGCCGGACATCGTCGCGGCGCTGCGTTCACGCCGCGACCACCCGTCCGCACTGGTACGCGAACACGTCGCCTGGGCGCTGCGGCGGCATGAGGCACGCGCGACGGCGACGCAGTGACGCGGGCGATCGCGCACAGCGCCGAGCGAAGCTTTCCATGCGGCGCTTCGGATCCGTGTGCACCCGCGTCGATCCGTGGCCGCTCGGCTCAGATCCGCGCCCTGATCTCCGCCAGCAGCGTGCGCGTCACCGGGTCGGTCACGCCGGCGTCGCTCTCGCCGCGCACGGCCGGCAGCAGGTCGCCGGCGATCTTCTTGCCCAGCTCCACGCCCCACTGATCGAAAGCGTTGATGCCCCACAGCAGCGATTGCACGTAGACGCTGTGCTCGTAGAGCGCGAGCAGCGCGCCGAGCGCATGCGGCGTGAGCTCGTCGAGCAGCAGGAAGGTGGACGGTCGGTTGCCCGGGTGGCGCTGCTGCGGCTCGGCGGCGGCGTGGCCGTTGGCCAGCGCCTCGGCCTGGGCGAGCAGGTTGGCGAGCAGTGCGTGGTGGTTGCCGGCGTAAGCGTGCGCGGGCCGCGCCACGCCGATGAAATCGGCCGGCACGGTGTCGGTGCCCTGGTGCAGGGCCTGGAAGAAACTGTGCTGGCTGCTGGTGCCCACCCCGCCCCACAGCACCGGTGCGGTGGCGCAGTCCACCGGTTCGCCCTGTGGCGTGACCGACTTGCCCAGCGATTCCATCACCAGTTGCTGCAGATAGGCCGGCAGCAGCGCCAGCCGCTCGTCGTAGGGCAGCACGGCGTGGGTATCCAGGCCCAGGCCGTTGCGGTTCCACACCGCGACCAGCGCGTGCCAGACCGCGAGATTGCGTTCGACCGGCGCATGCAACACATGCGCATCCATTTCCGCGGCGCCGGCCAGCAACTCATCGAAACGCGCCATGCCGACCGCCAGCGCGATGGCGAAGCCGACCGCCGACCACAGCGAGTAGCGGCCGCCGACCCAGTCCCACATCGGCAGGATGCGCCCGGCGTCGATGCCGAAGGCTTCGGCCTTGGGCACGTTGGCACTGACCGCGTACAGCCGCTCGCCGCCGCCCAGCCAGTCACGCAGGATCGCGCCGTTGAGCAGGGTCTCCTGGGTGCCGAAGCTCTTGGAGACCAGGATCGCCGCGGTGCGCGCCGGGTCGAGCCCGCGCAGCAGGTGCTGCGCCGCGCTGCCGTCGACGTTGGTGAGGAAATGGATACGGAAGCGGCCGCTGTGGGCATCGCGCAGCGCATCGACCGCCAGCCGCGGGCCGAGATCGGAGCCGCCGATGCCGACGTTGACGATGTCGGTGACGTCCGACGCGTCCAGTGCGACGACCAGCCCGCCCATCCGCGCCCGCGCCTCGCCGGCCTGCCGGTGCGCATCGCGGGCGACGGCGCCCTCGCCGAGGTTCGAACGTAGCGCCGTGTGCAGCGCCGGTCGACGCTCGGAGACGTTGACCTCGGCGCCGTCGAACAGGGCGCGGAGCGCCGCCGGCACGCCGGCGTCGCGGGCCAGATCGAACAGGGCCTGCCAGGCAGCCGCGTCGAGCCGGTGCCGGGCGAAGTTGGCATACAGCG
>JBEQAM010000246.1:0-3940 GCA_041640375.1 Rehaibacterium sp.
AGCGTGTCCCCCACCAGCATGGGGGCCGGCGTCGCGATCGGCACCGGGATCGCCGCCGCCAGTTCCGGGTAGTCCTTGAGCATGCTGACGCCCAGCAGCGGCCTGGGGACGCCCTGGTGGCAGGTGCTGCAGTTGGCCTTGGCGGCGTCGCCGGTGGGGCCCAGCCGGTGGGGCGGGTACTGTGGCTGCAGCGGATCCAGGTAGGCGTTGTTCACCTCCCGCACCATGCGGATGCCATGCCACGCGGTGAGGCGCTGGGGCGTGCTCTGGTCCCACTGCTTGAACGAGCGGCTGTTGTGGCAGAAGGTGCAGTTCACGCCCAGGGCATCGGAAATGTGCATCATCAGCGCGTAGGTGCTCTCGGCGGCCTTCACCGTCACATCGTGACCGGTCGGCAGCGCGCTGCCGCCGAGGATCCGTATCACCAGCTTGGCGCTGAGGAAGGGACTGAACGGGTCGGCCGGCAGCGCCGACAGCGCCGCCGCCGGCGCCGGCATGTTCTGGCCGTTGCGCCACCCGGCATGGGTACTCATGGCGCGGCGAACCTCGGGATTGGCAAACCAGACGTTGGCCGGCACCGGGTTACCGCGATGGCAGGTGTAGCAGGTCACGCCGGTGGCGCCGACGTGGTCCTTCCACTTGCTGTTGATGTGCTGGGTCATCTGCAGCATGCGCCGCGCCACCACCTTGGTATAAAGCGAGTCGTCGGACAGGTCGGCGCCCTCCTTGTGGCAGTAGTTGCAGCCCTGCTCCGGTGAAACCCAGGCGGTGATGGACACCATCAGCCGGTTGAACTGGGCGGCGCTCAGCCCCCCCAGCACCGGCACGTTCTTGTAGATCTCGGCGGCCTTCGGGCCGTCCGCGGGCACCGCCGGCGTCGGTTCCGGCGCCAGGTTGGCCGCCGCCTTGGCGGCGGCGATGCGCGGGTTGATGACCTGCTCCATGGCGAGGCCGCGGAAGCCGATCTGCGCCGTGTCCATCGGCGGGGCCTCGAACACCCGCACGACGAAGATGACGCCGACGATCGTGACGATCAAGGCCGCTATCTTGGCTCCGAGTTTCATTGTGCACCTCCCGTCGCCGCGGCCGGATCGGGTACCGGCGGGAACACCGCCGGGTATTGCGGCGCCACGCCGTGCTTGACGGCCCACAGATACCAGTTGTCCACCACCGTGCCGGTGAGCAGGATGCCGATGCCGCCGGTGAGGGTGGTGAGGACGGCGAACCACCACGCCCAGCGGTGGATCGATTCCATCGTCGCGTTGAAGCCCATGGTCCAGCGCCAGAACAGCGCCGCCCGCTCGGCGGCGGTGCCGCGGTCGGTGATCTGCTCCAGTTCCCGCTCGCCGCCGTAGCGGCTCACCGCCAGGATGGTGGCGCCGTGCATCGCGAACAGCAGCGTCGCGCCGTAGAGGAACGCGATCGACAGCATGTGGAACGGGTTGTAGTACAGATTGCCGTAACGGATCGAAAACGCTGCTGTCCAGTCCAGGTGCGGGAAAATCCCGAACGGCACCATCTCGCTCCAACGGCCGACCAGCAGCGGCTGAAAGAAGAAGCTCAGATACAGAAAGATCGCCGAGGCGAACGCCCAGGCTACATGCGTCCCCATCCCGAGCGCCCGCGCGCGCATGTAGGTGCGCACCCACCAGAGCAGGATCGAGGCGGTGAGGAAGAACCCGGCCATCAGGTACCAGCCTCCCTCGTTGAGGGGCGGGATGCTGAGGCCGTACTCCGGCGGCGGCGGCTCCAGCGCCAGCCAGGGCAGCTGGCGAATGAACTGGACCAAATCCCAGTTCACCGACGCCCACATGTTGAGGCCGATGATCTCGATGGCGATGAAGCCGCAGATGAGAGACATCAGCCCGGTGGTGCCCAGGTAGACCGGCCCGATCTGGGCATCACCGAACTTGCCGATCCAATAGATGAAGAACGGCTTGCCCTGGCGATTCCAGATGCCGGAGGGCAGCGGCACGCCCATGTGCGCCGGTCCGCGCACCTGGACGCTGGTGAAGATGTTCTGGTAGTCGGAAGCCATGTTGTCTCTCCCCCGCGTTAGCGCCACACCGGCAGCTCGAGCCACCAGTTCCACCACTCAGGCCAGCCCCGCGTCCAGAACGGGCCGCTGATGATGATGCACACCGCGCTCCAGAAGCCGGCCGAGAGCGCCAGGAACAGGCCGAGGCGGTGGATGCCCAGGGTGCCGATCGAGTAGCCGATGAAATCGCGGAAATAGCCGTTCTCGTGCTCCGCGGTCTTCACCGGCTCGCCGGCCTTGGGATTGGACGCCGATAGCACCAACGAGCCGTGCAGCGCCAGCGCCAGCGTGGTGGTGAAGAAGAAGCTCACCGCGATCATGTGGGCCGGGTTGTAATGGAAGTGCAGGTACTGGTAGCCGGTGTTCGACACCCAGTCCAGGTGGCTGATGATGCCGTAGGGGAAGCCGTGACCCCAGGCGCCCAGCAGCAGCGGCCGGAACACCACCAGCGTGACGTAGGCGAGGATCGCGAAGCTGAACGCGAACGGCACATGGTAGCCCATGCCCAGCTTGCGGCAGATCTCGACCTCGCGCAGCGCCCAGGAGACGAAGGCGCCGATGGCGCAGATGGTGATCAGCTGCCACAGCCCGCCCTCCTTGAGCGGCGCGAACGCCAGGCCATAGCTCAGGTCCGGCGGCGCGATGCTGATCTGCCACAGGTTCCAGGTGGGGCCGATGGCGGCGCCGTAGACGATCAGCGCGGTGCCCAGCACCGAGAAGAAGATGGTGGTCACCCCGAAGAAACCGACGTAGAACGGCCCCACCCAGAAGTCGAAGAGATCGCCCCCCAGCAGCGTGCCGCCGCGTACCCGGTACTTGCGTTCAAAACTGAGCATGGCCATATGTCAGATCCTCCGGTCGTCAGCCTCGTGTCGGGCTGCCCCGTGTTGGCACTTCCGGCGGCGGGCGGCGCCGGGGACGACCCCCGCGCCTCGCCCTCCGCCGCTGGCGGGCACGGCTAGTTCGTGCTCGCCTGCGCGACCCTGGCCACCGGGGCTGCCGGCGCCGGGGCGGCTTCGGACATCTTTTTCGCCGCCGGACGGGCCTTGGTGGGACCTTCCAGCCAGTTCAGCCGGTCGGTGCTGAGCAGGATGAAATGGATCAGCAAAGCCAGCGCGAGCAGGAAGGTGAACAGGGCCACCAGCGTCCTGCGCGGGTCGAACAATAGCCAGATTCTCCACATGTTGTATCCTCATCAAACGATGTAGGGCATGAAGGAGTTCACCGCCGCCTTTATGCCATCGAGCATCGACCGATGACCCTCGGACCCCGGGAGCCACGCACGCCAGTCCCGCGCCAAGACGTTTGCGATACAGGCGATCGCCGCAAAGACGATGAAGCTCATCACATAGATGCCGTGGCACTCTGTGTGCGCGCCCCCCATGGAGCCGGTAAGGGCATACCTCTTGTCCTCAGCCATAACAGAACCTCCGGATTGGCCGCGCGGCGCTTGCCGCGGTAGTCAGCTTCGCAATCGGCCGCGCAGTCTCCGGGCCGCCTTGGCCCTTGGGGACTGGCGGGACCGGGCTTGCGCGCCCGGCCCGCGTCTATTGCGCCACGCCCTTGCTGCTAGTTCGTGCTCGCCTGCGCGACCTTGGCCACCGGGGCTGCCGGCGCCGGGGCGGCTTCGGACATCTTCTTCGCCGCCGGACGAGCCTTGGTCGGGCCCTCCAGCCAGTTCAGCCTGTCGGTGCTGAGCAGGATGAAATGGATCAGCAACGCCAGCACGAACAGGAAGGTGAACAGGGCCACCAACGTCCTGCGCGGGTCGAACAAAAGCCAGATTCTCCACATGTCGATTTCTCCTATGAAAGCAACGTCAAGCTTTGCACGAGATCGGTGGCCGCGAGTTGGCACGCGGCGTCGGTCGTCCACGGGCACCAGTTCCACGCCAGGATATGC
>JBEQAM010000247.1:0-3931 GCA_041640375.1 Rehaibacterium sp.
CTGGAGGGTTTTTCCGACTTTGCCGTCGGCGTGGTGATGTCGGCCTTCTTCCTCGGCTACGTGGCGGGCGCGTTCGTCTGCCCGCCGCTGATCCGGCGGGTCGGCCACATTCGCGCCTTCGCCGCGATGGCCTCGCTCTCGGCCGCGGTCAGCCTGCTCTACGGCCTGGCCGTGGATCCGGTCGCCTGGTGGCTGTTGCGGCTGATCAACGGCATCGCGCTGGTCGGCCTGTACATGGTGGTGGAGAGCTGGCTCGGCGCGCAGGTGGAGCAGGGGCGTGGGCAGGTTTTTGCGGTCTACATGATGGCCAGCCTGCTGGCGCTGGCTGCGGGGCAGGGCCTGGTGCTGGTGTACGGACCACAGGAACTGGCCTCGTTTGCGTTGGTGGCGGTGCTGTTCTCACTCGGGCTGATCCCGATCGCGATGACCCGCGCGATGGCGCCCGCGCCGAAAAGCTCAAGTACTGGCGCGCCGAGGTGCACCTGCGCGAGGGCGGGCAGGACTACGACATCATGGGCTGGCAGCGCGAGGATGTGATCAACGACGTGCTGGACCAGTACCAGCGTCACCTGCACTTCCTGCAGGCGGTCGGCCAGCGGCGCGTGGCCGCGTCTTCGCCGTATGGCGGCTGAAGCGCGTCGCCGGCGCCGTGGCGAGGCCGGCCGGTGGGCGTCGGATGATTCGGTCGCGATGCCATCCCGCGGCAGCGGGGGGCGACATGGCGAAGCTGACGGCGATCGCGCTGTTCGCGCTGTCCGGCCTGGCGTACGCCCAGGTGCCGCCGGACCGGGAGCGGGTGTTCGCCGTGCCGGCCGAATTGCGCGAGCGGGGCCAGACGCAGGTGGTCGAGCGCGCACGCACGCCCGAGCAGCGGCTGCAATTACTGATCGGGTGCATGTTCGCGCCCGACGGCATGGCGCTCGAGTACGACCTTGGGACCACGCTCAGCGTCGAGGAAACCTGGCGGCTGCGGCGCGGCAACTGCCTGTCGTTCACGGTGGCCTTCGTCGCTCTGGCGCGCGAGATCGGCTTGGACGCCCATGCCCAGGAGATCGATCACGTGCTGGTCTGGATCGGGCACGGCGACATCATCTTCCAGTCCGGCCACATCAACGCCGGGGTGCGCATCCAGGGCCGTCGCTACACGGTGGATTTCGACCGCAGCGTGGTCGCCACCCGTGGTTGGCTACGGATCGTCGACGACCACCGCGCGCTGGCCCATCTGTACAACGACCGCGGCGCCGAACTGCTGGCGCAGGGCGACCACGCCGGCGCGCGCGCCTGCTTCGATGCCGCGCTGGCCAGGGACGTCGGCTTTGCGGCGGCCTGGAACAACCTCGGCGTGCCGCAGTTGCGTGTCGGCGACCCCAAGGGCGCGGAGCGGGCCTACTTCGTCGTGCTGGCACACGACGGCGAGCATCTCCCGACCCTGACCAATCCCGCCAGCCTGTACCGCGCGCGGGGTTGGTCCGGACGGCTGGCCGAGTCCGAGCGCCGCATGCTGGAGGTCCAGCGGCGCGACCCGTTCCACGACTTCATCCTCGGGCTCGGCCACGAGCCTCGCGGCGAGTTCACGGCGGCGGCCGACTACTTCCAGCGCGCGATCCGTCTGCACGACGGCGAATTCCGTTTCCACCTGGCGCTGGCGCGGGTCTACCAGGAGATGGGCGAGCTGCGCCGCGCGGAGCGCTCGCTGGAGCGGGCCGCGCTGCTGAGCCAGCGCGGTGGCGGCGTCCACCAGCGCAGGCTGCGCCACTGAGCGACCTCACGCCCTGGTGTCGTCCGCACGTCGTTGACGGAAGCGGCGCACCTTGGCCGTGTTGCCGCAGGTCTTCATGCTGCACCAGTGGCGCGAACGGTTCTTCGAGCGGTCGAGGAACAGCCAGCCGCAACCGTCGGGCGGCGGACATTCCTTGAGCCGGTCCAGGGGGCCGTTCTCGAGAAGTTCCATCGCTTTCCAGGCGATCGGGCCAAGGATCGACTCTGGCGCCTCCTCGCTGCAGTGCCAGCCGCAGCAGAGCCTGCCTTCCTCAGCCATCAGGCGTCGCCAGACGATCGTTCGCTGCACGGTCGCGGTGAGGGCATCCAGCGTGTCCTGGGGCAGCGGCTGCTGTCTTGCCACGGTCAAGAACAGCCGGTGCAGCGTCGCCCGCAGTGCGAGGGTTTGGTGATGGGCGTCGGATGCTGCCTCCGGCTCGGCTCTGCGCAGGCGGTGCGCGGCGTCGGCAGTGATCAACCCTTGCCGGCGATGCCATTCGATCACGTCGTCGAAGCCGTGAAGAAGCTCATCGCCGGGGCCGGGCGGCCAGAAGCGCACCGTATTGATGAAATCGAGCACGGGGTGGCCGCCGGCCGGTTCGAAGCTGTCGAGCGAGAGAGAGGTGGAGATCATGTAACCAGCATAAATTGTTTGACAGGTTTCCACCAGAAGATTAGGCTTGCAACCATCAAAATGACTTTGGGTGGTTCAGATGGGCGTGATCGTGCGCGAATGGCGCGGCCGCGTGCAGCTCGACCGGCTCGAGGATTATCTGGCCTACGTCGAGCGCACCGGGCTCAGAGACTCTGCCGACACGCCGGGCCATCTCGGTTCGCTGCTGATGACCGAGCGCGGCACGGACACCGCCACAGTAGTGGTGTTGTCGCTGTGGGATTCGTACGGCGCGATCCAGCGTTTCGCCGGCGACGACATCGCGCGGGCACGCTACTACCCCGAGGATGTCCAGTACCTGCTGGCGATGCCAGAGCGCCTGAATCATTACAACCTCACCCGGTGCGACGTATCGGGCCTGGCTTCGTTCGCCGCGATCACCGCCGTCCCAGCGGTCTTGCTGGCCAGCGGCTGAGAGTCGCGACGACAAACCGGAGAACAGGGAACGACCATGCCGCGATCGCTCTTGATGTCCTGCGCCATGTCCTGCGCCTTGCTGTCTGCGCTGCCGCTGGCGGCGCAGACGCCACCGCCGCATGCGCTTGCTGCGGCCGAGGATGCCGTCCGCCGCCACGACCGGGCTCAGGTCGAGCTGCTGGCGGAGCTGGTCCGCTTCCGCACCGTGCACGAGCCGGGCATCGCCAACGCAGAGCATCCCGAGTTCCGCGCTTTCGCCGACCACCTGCGCCGGCGCGCCGAGGCGATGGGCCTCGACTTTACCGATCTGGGCGCGGCGCTGGTGATTGGCCTGGGAGAGGGCGAACAGCGGCTTGGCCTGGCCACCCACGGCGATGTGCAGCCGGCCGATCCGGCCAAGTGGCGCAAGCCGCCGTTCGAGCTGGATGCCGAGTCCGAGCCGGGGCGATTGATCGCCCGCGGCAGCGAGGACGACAAGGGGCCGATCGCCACCGCGCTGTATGCGATGAAGACGATCAAGGATCTGGGGCTTGTGCAGACCCAGCGCATCGAACTGATCGTCGCGCTGACCGAAGAGTCGGACTGGACGCCATTCCGCGAGTTGCTGACGCGCTGGACGCCGCCGCCGGTGAACATTTCGCTGGACTCACAGTATCCGGTGGTGGTGGCCGAGAAGGGCTGGGGCGGGCTGTGGGTGACGTTCCCCGCCGGTGCCGATGCCGGTGGCGGCGGCCGAGGCGTGGTCGCCTACGAGGGCGGAGCCTTCATCAGCCAGGTGCCCGAGGATGCGAGCCTGACGCTGGCGGACCTCGACGAAAAGACGATCAGTAAGCTGCAGGCGCGCATCGCGGCGGCGGGTGGCGATGTCGGCTTCCGCCTCGAACGCACGCGCGCCGGCTGGACCTTGTCCGCCAAGGGGCGGGCCGCGCACTCGGCCACGCCCGAGCTCGGCCGCAACGCACTGGCGCATCTTGCCGCGCTGCTCCACGGCCTCGATCTGCCGCCGACGCCGGCCGGTCGGGCGGTGGACTTCGTCAATGCGCTGATCGGCACCGGCTGGCTGGGCGAGCGTTTCGGCCAGGC
>JBEQAM010000248.1:0-3931 GCA_041640375.1 Rehaibacterium sp.
TCCTCCTGGCCGTCCTGATCGGCGGCTGTGCCGCTTCCGGTGTCCCGCACACCACCGCTGTGCCCGCGGGGCGGGCTGCGGATGCGCTGTACCAGCGGCTGGATGCCGCCGGCGAGCGCTATCGCGACGGTCTGGAGCTGGTGGCGGCGGGGGAGGTCGGGGCCGGCCGCGAGGCGATGCGTGCGGCGGCCAGCGACATGCAGGAGGCGGCGATCGCCTGCGTCAACACCGTCGGCTGCGACAGCGCGCGCTTCTTCGCCGCCTACGACGCACTGCTGGCGCAGCGCGAACAGGCCGAGGACGAAACCTACGCGGCCGGGGCGGGCGAGGGGGGGCTCGCCGACGCCGGCGACGCCTCGCCGCTGCTGGCGCACCTGCCGGAGGCGGGTCGTTCGATCAACCTGCTCAACGGGCGCGAGCTGCGCGACATCATCGAGCTCAACGGCCCGGTCAAGGCCGCGCTCACCGAGTGGCTGACCTGGATGCGCCCGCAGCTGGTCACCGCCTGGGAGAACTACCAGTACATGCGCCACCTGATGTGGCCCGAGTACGAACAGGCCGGGCTGCCCGAGGCGTTGCTGTTCGGCATCCTCGCCAAGGAGTCCGGTGGCCGCGTGCATGCAGTATCGCGGGCCGGCGCCAGCGGTCCGCTACAGTTCATGCCGGCCACCGGCCTGCGCTACGGCCTGGGCCGTGTGGACGGCTTCGATACCCGTTTCGATCCGCGGCTGGCGACGCGCGCCAACGTGCTCTACCTCAACGACCGCTTCGCCGAGTTCAACCACAACCTCGAGCTGGCGCTGGCCGCCTACAACGGCGGCGAGGGCCGCATGGGCCGGCTGTACCGGCAGACCGGCGGGCGCGGCTTCTGGGATGCCCGGGTGTATTCGCAGCTGCCGCCCGAAACGCGCGAATACGTGCCGATGGTGCTGGCGGCAGCCTGGCTGTTCCTGCATCCGGAGGACTACGGGCTGGAGTTTCCGGCGGTGGATCCCCGGCCGGCCACGGTCGCGCTGGCGCGCAGCATGTCGATCAACGAGTTGGCGATCTGCATCGGCAACGCCGGCAACCGCGACGGCTGGTTCCGGGTGCTGCGCAACCTCAATCCGCGCTTTCAGGCCAACGCGCCGATCCCGGCCGGCACCGAGCTGGCGATGCCGGCACGGATCGTGCCGGCCTACCAGGTGCACTGTGTGGACGGCGAGCGCGGCCGCCTGGCGCGGGAGCTGGCCGCCGCGCGGATGCCGACCGTCGCGGCGGCCCCGTCGGGCGGCGGGCGTACCTACGTGGTGAAGGCCGGCGACAGCCTGGCGGCGATCGCCCGCCGCCACCAGTGCGCCAGCCCGCAGGCGCTGGCCCAGGCCAACGGCATCAAGGCGCCGGCTTACCTGATCAGGCCGGGCCAGCGCCTGCGGCTGGAGGGCTGCCGCGCCTGACGGCCGGACCTCGGGGATCGCGCGCGCCGCGGCCTGCCTGACCCGCGCGGCCGCTGTCCCACCGTTAATGCCGGTGGCGCTACCGTGGACGCATCCCCCTCCAGGGAGGGCTGTGATGAGATCTGCGTCGATGTTGCGCGGGCTGCTCGTGTTGGCTGCGCTGGCCTTCGCCGGCGAGGCTGCTGCGATGCGCTGCGGCACCCGCGTGGTCACCACCGGCGACTACGATTTCCAGGTGCGCGCGCGCTGCGGCGAGCCGTACTGGATCGCCAGCTACGGCGAGCTGCTGGTGAGCGGCGCCGGTGGGCCGGTCGAGCGCCGCACCGAGCGAGTCCACGACGAGTGGTACTACAACTTCGGCCCGAACCGGCTGGTGCACCGGCTGACCTTCCGCGACGGCCGCCTGTTGCGCATCGACACGCTCGGTTACGGCAGCCACACCATCGGCGGCGACTGCGGCGACATCGCGCTGCTGCGCGGTGCCGCGCCGGGCGAGGTGGTATTGCGCTGCGGCGCGCCCCACTCGCGTGCCGCGCGCTACCGCGACATCCTGATCCGCGACGGCCTCGGCCACGAGGTGATCCGGCCGGTGCGGCATGAAGAGTGGGTGTACCGCTTTCCCGGCTCGCGCTTCGCGCGCCTGGTCATCTTCATCGACGGCCGCCTGGAGCGCGTCGAACGCGTGCCGTTGTAGGCGCGGGCGCTGCGTGGCGGAGTTCGGCTGCCGCAGGAATGGCCGAGGCCGCTCCTGCGGAGGCTGTCTCGCGGCCTGCGTGGCGTGTGTGGTTCAGCCCGTCAGCGCGTCCCAGCCAGGTCGCGGCAGGAAGCGTTCGCCGTAGCGGGCCGAGAGCTGCTCCAGGCGCGCCCTGAGCTTGCCGGGGCCGGTGGCCCTGATGTGGGCGATCGGACCGCCGCGGAAGGGGGCGAAACCGGTGCCGAAGATCACGCCGGCGTCGAGCAGGTCGGCATCGGCGACCACGCCCTCGTGCAGGCAGGCCACCGCTTCGTTGAGCAGCGGCAGGATCAGGCGATCGGTGAGGTCCTCGGGCGCTTCATAGCCCTTGGGCAGTTCCGGCTTCACCGCCTTGCCGTTCTCCCACTTGTACAGGCCCTCGCCGTCCTTGCGGCCGCGTTTGCCGGATTCGAGCTTCGATTCCAGACCGGCCGGTATCGGCAGCTTGAGGAAGTCGGCGAGGATCCGGCCGACGCTGGCGGCCACGTCCAGGCCGACGGTGTCGGCCAGCTCGATCGGCCCCATCGGCATGCCGAACTGCAGCGCGGCCCTGTCGATGGCGGCGCCGGGGATGCCCTCGCTGTGGCAGGTGATCGCCTCCAGCAGGTAGGGCATCAGGATGCGATTGACCAGGAAGCCGGGGGTGCCGGCCACCGGCACCGGCAGCTTGTCGATGGCGCGACAGAAGGCGGCCAGGCGCTTCTCGGTGGTCGGATCCATGGCGTCGTGGCGGACGATCTCCACCAGCGGCATCATCGCCACCGGGTTGAAGTAGTGCAGGCCGGCGAAGCGCGCCGGGTGCCTGAGTTCCGCCCGCAGCTCGGCCAGCGGGATCGAACTGGTGTTGGACACCAGCAGTGCGTCGGGCCTGAGCGTCTGTTCGATCTTGGCGTAGAGCGCACGCTTGGCGTCGAGGTTCTCGAAGATCGCCTCGATGACCAGATCGGCCTCGGCCACGCCGGCGCCGGCCACGTCGGGCTTGAGCCGCGCGCGGATCTGTTCGCGCCTGCTCTCGTTCTTCACTTTCTTTTCGTAGAGCTTGTCGGCGCGCGCCAGCGCCGGTTGCACGTACTCCATCCCGCGGTCCTGCAGGGTGACCTCGAAGCCCTTGAGCGCGCACCAGGCGGCGATGTCGCCACCCATCACGCCGGCGCCGACCACGTGCACGCGGGAGATGCCGTGCTCTTTTCCGCCCAGGCCCTTGAGCCGCTCCTGCAGGAAGAACACCCGGATCAGGTTGCGCGCGGTCGGGGTCTGCGCCAGCTTGGCCACCGACCTGGCTTCGGCCTTCAGCCGCGCCTCGATCGGGCCGCCGCTGCGGCGCCAGGTGTCGATCAGCGCATACGGTGCGGGGTAGTGCTCCTTGCGCGCCTTGCGGGCGACCTGCCTGACCAGCATCGGCGCGAGGATCTGCCGCACCGGCCACAGGTTGGTGGCCCAGCCCATGAAGCGCTGCCGGAACGGCCGCGTCGCGCCGCGCCGGGCCAGCTCGATGGCGGCGTCGAGCAGCAGCGCCGGCTCGGTCACCTTGTCGACCAGGCCGATCGCCTGTGCAGCCTTCGCCGACAGCGCGCGGCCGGTGAGCATCATGTCGAACGCGGCCGGTGCGCCGACCAGCTTCGGCAGACGCACGCTCCCGCCCCAGCCCGGATAGATGCCGAGCTTCACCTCGGGCAGGCCGATGCGGGTGCTGTCGTCGTTGCTGGCGACGCGGTAGCGGCAGGCCAGCGACAGCTCGGTGCCGCCGCCCATGCAGTGGCCG
>JBEQAM010000249.1:0-3928 GCA_041640375.1 Rehaibacterium sp.
ACCGTGGTCGCGCGCGACACCAAGCTCGGACCGGAGGAGATCACGCGCGACATCTCGAACCTGTCCGAGGCGCAGCTGGCGCGCCTGGACGAATCCGGCATCGTGTACATCGGCGCCGAGGTCGAAGGCGGCGACGTGCTGGTGGGCAAGGTCACGCCGAAGGGGGAGACCCAGCTCACGCCGGAGGAGAAGCTGCTGCGCGCGATCTTCGGCGAGAAGGCGAGCGACGTCAAAGACACGAGCCTGCGCGTGCCCTCCGGGATCAGCGGCACAGTGATCGACGTGCAGGTGTTCACCCGCGAAGGCATCGAGCGCGACAAAAGGAGCGAGTCGATCATCGAGGAGGAACTGAAGCGCTACAAGACCGACCTTGCCGACCAGCTGCGCATCGTCGAAGCCGACATCTTCGCGCGCGTCGAGCGGCTGCTCGTCGGCAAGACGGCGAACGGCGGCCCGAAGCGGCTGGCGAAGGGCAGCAAGGTGACCTCGGCGTACCTCGAGTCGATCGATCGCTACGACTGGTTCGACGTGCGACTCGCCAACGAGGAGGCGGCCACCCAGCTCGAGAAGCTCAAGGAGTCCTTGACGCAGATGCGCCAGCGCTTCGACGCGATGTACGAAGCGAAGAAGAAGAAGCTGACGCAGGGCGACGAACTGCCGCCGGGCGTCTTGAAGATGGTGAAGGTGTACGTCGCGGTGAAGCGCCGGCTGCAGCCCGGCGACAAGATGGCCGGACGGCACGGCAACAAGGGAGTGATCTCGAAGATCGTCCCGGTCGAGGACATGCCGTACATGGCCGACGGCACCCCGGTCGACATCGTGCTCAATCCGCTCGGCGTGCCCTCGCGCATGAACGTGGGGCAGATCCTGGAGACGCACCTCGGCTGGGCGGCGAAGGGGCTGGGGAAGAAGATCGGCGAACTCCTCAAGGCGCAGGCGACGGCGAACGAGTTGCGTGCCTTCCTCGAGCGCGTCTACGACGGGGACCGGAACCGGCCGCTCGAAAAGCTCTCGGACGACCAGGTGCGAGAGCTCGCGCAGAACCTCGTCGACGGCGTGCCGTTCGCCTCCCCGGTGTTCGACGGGGCGACCGAGGCCGAGATCAACGCGATGCTTCGGCTCGCCGGTCTGCCGGAGTCGGGCCAGGTGACGCTGTACGACGGCCGCACCGGCGAACCCTTCGATCGCCCGGTGACGGTGGGCTACATGCACATGCTGAAGCTCCACCACCTGGTGGACGACAAGATGCACGCCCGCTCCACCGGCCCGTACTCGCTGGTGACGCAGCAGCCGCTCGGGGGCAAGGCGCAGTTCGGCGGTCAGCGCTTCGGCGAGATGGAGGTCTGGGCGCTCGAGGCCTACGGCGCGGCCTACACGCTGCAGGAGATGCTCACGGTCAAGAGCGACGACATCCACGGCCGCACGAAGGTGTACGAGAACATCGTCAAGGGCGAGCACAAGATCGACGCCGGCATGCCCGAGTCGTTCAACGTGCTGGTGAAGGAGATCCGCTCGCTCGGCATCGACATCGACCTCGAGAGGTACTGATGAAGGCGTTCCTCGACCTGCTGAAGAAGGTTCGGCCCGACGAGAAAAAGAACGAGTTCGATGCCATCCGCATCGGGCTCGCCTCGCCGGAAAAGATCCGCTCGTGGTCCTATGGCGAGGTGAAGAAGCCGGAGACGATCAATTACCGGACCTTCAAGCCCGAGCGCGACGGTCTGTTCTGCGCCAAGATCTTCGGACCGATCAAGGACTACGAGTGCCTGTGCGGCAAGTACAAGCGGCTCAAGCACCGCAGCGTGATCTGCGAGAAGTGCGGCGTCGAGGTGACCCTGGCCAAGGTGCGTCGGGAGCGCATGGGCCACATCGAGCTCGCGAGCCCGGTCGCGCACATCTGGTTCCTCAAGAGCTTGCCCAGCCGGCTGGGGCTGGTGCTCGACATGACGCTGCGCGACATCGAGCGCGTGCTCTACTTCGAGGCGTACGTGGTCACCGACCCGGGGCTGACGCCGCTCAAGCGGGGGCAGCTGCTCACCGAGGACGACTACCTGGCGAAGGTCGAGGAATACGGCGAGGACTTCACCGCGGAAATGGGCGCCGAGGGGATCCGCTCGCTCCTGCGCTCCCTCGACCTCGTGCGCGAGATCGACGCGCTGCGCCGCGAATTGCACGGCACCACCTCGGACGCGAAACTGAAAAAGATCGCCAAGCGGTTGAAGGTGCTCGAGGGGTTCCGCAACTCGGGCATCAAGCCGGAGTGGATGATCATGGAGGTGCTGCCGGTGCTGCCGCCGGAGTTGCGCCCGCTCGTGCCGCTTGACGGCGGGCGGTTCGCGACGAGCGACCTCAACGACCTTTACCGGCGGGTGATCAACCGCAACAACCGGCTCAAGCGCCTGCTGGAGCTCAAGGCGCCCGAGATCATCGTGCGCAACGAAAAGCGCATGCTCCAGGAGGCGGTCGATTCGCTCCTCGACAACGGTCGGCGGGGCAAGGCGATGACCGGCGCGAACAAGCGGCCGCTCAAGTCGCTCGCCGACATGATCAAGGGCAAGGGCGGACGGTTCCGTCAGAACCTGCTCGGCAAGCGCGTCGATTACTCGGGCCGCTCGGTGATCGTGGTCGGCCCGCAGCTCAAGCTCCACCAGTGCGGGCTGCCGAAGCGCATGGCCCTCGAGCTCTTCAAGCCGTTCATCTTCCACAAGCTGGAACTGATGGGACTGGCGACGACGATCAAGGCGGCCAAGCGCCTCGTCGAGCAGGAGGTCCCGGAGGTCTGGGACATCCTCGAGGAGGTGATCCGGGAGCATCCGGTGCTCCTCAACCGCGCGCCCACCTTGCACCGGTTGGGGATCCAGGCGTTCGAGCCCGTGCTCATCGAGGGCAAGGCGATCCAGCTCCATCCGCTCGTTTGCGCGGCCTTCAACGCCGACTTCGACGGCGACCAGATGGCGGTGCACGTGCCGCTGTCGCTCGAGGCGCAGATGGAAGCGCGCACCCTGATGCTGGCGACCAACAACGTGCTCTCGCCGGCGAACGGGGAGCCGATCATCGTGCCTTCGCAGGACATCGTTCTCGGTCTGTACTACGCGACGCGCGAGCGGGTGAACGCGAAAGGCGAGGGCATGAGCTTCGCCGACCTGGCCGAGGTGCGCCGGGCGTACGACACCCGCCAGGTCGACTTGCACGCCCGCATCTGGGTGCGCCTGCGCACGACGCCGTCGGGGAGCGACGCCGGGGAGGCGCCGGCGAGCGTGCGCGTCGAGACGACGGTCGGGCGCGCGCTGCTCTCGGAGATCCTGCCCGAAGGCCTGCCCTTCGATCTCATCAACCGGCCGCTCAAGAAGAAGGAGATCTCGCGCCTCATCAACGTGGCGTTCCGGCGCTGCGGCCTGCGCGAGACGGTGATCTTCGCCGACCGCCTGATGCAGGCGGGTTTCGCCTTCGCCACCCGCGCCGGGATCTCCTTCGGGGTGCACGACATGATGATCCCGGCGCAGAAGCGGGATCTCATCCGCGCTGCCGAGGCGGAGGTCAAGGAGATCGAGAACCAGTACATCTCGGGCTTGGTCACCGCCGGCGAGCGCTACAACAAGGTGGTGGACATCTGGTCGCGCTGCGGGGACCAGGTCGGCAAGGTGATGATGGAACAGCTCGGCTCGGAGGAGGTGGTCGACCGTCACGGCCGCAAGGTGCGCCAGGAGGCGTTCAACTCGATCTACATGATGGCCGACTCCGGCGCGCGCGGCTCCGCGGCGCAGATCCGGCAGCTGGCGGGAATGCGCGGCCTGATGGCCAAGCCCGACGGCTCGATCATCGAGACGCCGATCACGGCGAACTTCCGCGAAGGGCTGAACGTGCTGCAGTACTTCATCTCGACCCACGGCGCGCGCAAGGGCCTCGCGGACACGGCGCTCAAGACGGC
>JBEQAM010000250.1:0-3923 GCA_041640375.1 Rehaibacterium sp.
CCTGCAGGCGTGTCGCGGGGATGCGTTCCCGGACCATAGCAGACAGCCCTGGGCGGTCGCCAACGCCGCGCGGGTCAGGAGGTCATGCGCTCCCAGAACGACTTGACGCCGTCGAGGAACGAGCTGGACCTGGGCGAGTGACGGCTCGCCTGCTCGCCTTCGAAAGTGGCCTCGAACTCTTCCAGCAGACGCCGCTGCTCCGCGGTGAGATTGACCGGGGTTTCCACCACTACCTTGCAGATCAGGTCGCCGGTGCTGCTGCTGCGGACCGAACGCACCCCCTTGCCGCGCAGGCGGAACAGCTTGCCGGTCTGGGTCTCGGGCGGTATGCGGATCTCCGCCTCGCCGTCGAGCGTGGGCACGGTGAGCGTGGCGCCCAGCGCGGCCTGCGAGAAACGCAGCGGCACCTCGCAGTACAGGTCGTCGCCGTCGCGCCGGAAAATCGGATGTTCGCGGACGCGGATCTCGACATACAGGTCGCCCGGCGGTGCGCCGGCCGGGCCAGCCTCGCCCTCGCCGGCCAGGCGGATGCGGTCGCCGTTGTCGACCCCGGCGGGGATCTTCACCGACAGCGTTTTCTCGTCCTCGACCCGGCCGTTGCCGTGGCAGCTGCGGCAGGGATTGCTGATCACCTGCCCGCGCCCGCCGCAATGCGGGCAGGTCTGCTGGATCGAGAAGATGCCCTGCTGCAGGCGCACCCGGCCATGACCGCGGCAGGTCGGACAGGTACGAGTCTTGCCGTCGGCCGAGCCGCTGCCGCCACAGGGTTTGCAGACGACCAGGGTCGGCACCTCGATCTGCTTCTGGACACCCAAGACCGCTTCTTCCAGGTCCAGCTCGAGCACGAAACGCAGGTCGGCGCCGCGACGGGGGCCGCGGCCTCGGCCGCCGCCGAAGATGTCGCCGAAGATGTCACCGAAGATGTCGCCGACATCGGCATAGTCTGCGCCCCCGGACCCACGCCCCATGCCGCCCTCGAAGGCGGCATGACCGTACTGGTCGTACATCCGGCGCTTGGCCGGATCGGACAGCACCTCGTACGCCTCCTTGGCCTCCTTGAAGCTCTCCTCGGCCGCCTTGCTACCAGGGTTGCGGTCCGGGTGAAACTTCATCGCCAGCCGACGGTAGGCCTTCTTCAGCTCATCGTCACTGGCGCCGCGGCCGACGCCGAGGACTTCGTAATAGTCGCGCTTGCTCATCCGGCGGGGCTCGGGCTGACGGTCATGGGCTCTGTCTCTCACTCACACGGCATGCGCCGACCGGTTCAAACGCATCGGGACCCGGCTGCGAGGCAGCCGGGTCCCCGGTCCCGGGCTCAGGCCACGGCCTACTTGCGGCCTACTTCTTGTCCTCGTCCCTGACCTCGGTGAACTCGGCGTCCACCACGTCGTCGGACTTGGGCTGCGGGCCGGCACCGGCCGAAGCGCCCTGCTGCTCGGCCGCCGCCGCGGCGGCGAACAGCGACTGCGCGGCCTGCTCCAGCGCTGCGCTCTTGGCCTCGATCTGGGCCTTGTCGTCGCCCTTCATCGCGGTTTCCAGGTCGGCGAGCGCCGACTCGACGCTGGCCATGGTCTCGCCCGGCACCTTGCCGCCGTGCTCCTTGATGGCGGTGCGGGCGGCGTGGATCAGCGCGTCGGCCTTGTTGCGGGCCTGCACCAGCTCGTGGAACTTCCGGTCCTCCTCGCGGTGCGTCTCGGCGTCGCGGACCATGCGCTGGATCTCCTCCTCGGACAACCCGGAGCCGGCCTTGATCTCGATACGCTGCTCCTTGCCGGTCTTCTTGTCCTTGGCCGAGACGTGCAGGATGCCGTTGGCGTCGATGTCGAAGGTGACCTCCACCTGGGGCATGCCGCGCGGCGCCGGCTCGATGCCGGTCAGGTCGAACTTGGCCAGCGACTTGTTGTACTTGGCCTGTTCGCGCTCGCCCTGCAGCACGTGCACGGTGACGGCGGTCTGGTTGTCCTCAGCGGTCGAGAAGATCTGCGAGGCCTTGGTCGGAATGGTGGTGTTCTTCTCGATCAGCTTGGTGAACACGCCGCCCAGGGTCTCGATGCCGAGGCTCAACGGGGTCACGTCGAGCAGCAGCACGTCCTTGACGGTGCCGGCCAGCACGCCGCCCTGCACCGCCGCGCCGACGGCGACCGCCTCGTCCGGGTTGACGTCCTTGCGCGGCTCCTTGCCGAAGAACTCGGCCACCGCCTGCTGCACCTTCGGCATGCGGGTCTGCCCGCCGACCAGGATCACCTCGCTGATCTCGCTGGCGCGCAGGCCGGCATCGTTGAGCGCGATGCGGCACGGCTCGATGGTGCGCTTGATCAGGTCGTCCACCAGTGCCTCCAGCTTGGCGCGGGTGAGCTTGATGTTCAGGTGCTTCGGGCCGGAGGCGTCGGCAGTGATGTAAGGCAGGTTCACCTCCGTCTGCTGGGCGCTGGAGAGCTCGATCTTGGCCCGCTCGGCCGCGTCCTTCAGGCGCTGCAGCGCGAGCGGATCGTTGCGCAGGTCGATGCCCTGATCCTTCTTGAATTCTTCGACCAGGTAGTCGATGACGCGCTTGTCGAAGTCCTCGCCGCCCAGGAAGGTGTCGCCGTTGGTGGCCAGCACCTCGAACTGCTTCTCGCCGTCGACCTCGGCGATCTCGATGATCGAGATGTCGAACGTGCCGCCGCCGAGGTCGTAGACGGCGATCTTGCGGTCGCCGCCCTTCTTGTCCAGGCCGTAGGCCAGCGCGGCGGCGGTCGGCTCGTTGATGATGCGCTTGACCTCGAGGCCGGCGATGCGGCCGGCGTCCTTGGTCGCCTGGCGCTGGGAGTCGTTGAAATAGGCCGGGACGGTGATGACCGCCTCGGTGACCTTCTCGCCCAGGTAGTCCTCGGCGGTCTTCTTCATCTTCTCCAGCACGCGCGCGGAAATCTCGGGCGGCGCCATGCGCTTGCCCTCGGCGGTCTCGACCCAGGCGTCGCCGTTGCTGTGCTCGACGATCTTGTACGGCACCAGGTCGATGTCCTTCTTGACCTCGGCGTCGGTGAACTTGCGGCCGATCAGGCGCTTGACCGCATAGAAGGTGTTCTTGGGGTTGGTGACGGCCTGGCGCTTGGCCGGCGCGCCGACCAGCACCTCGCCGTCCTTGGTGAAGGCGACGATGGAGGGCGTGGTGCGGTCGCCCTCGGCGTTCTCGATGACCTTGACCTGGCCGCCCTCCATGACGGCAACGCACGAATTGGTCGTGCCCAGGTCGATACCGATGATCTTGCCCATGATGGTGTGCTCCCGATGATGTTCTGTCGCGGCCCCGCCGCTGATGTCGGCTATGTAGGGGCCGTCGCTGTCAGTTCAAGGCCTTGCCAGTGGCAGGTCCTAGCCTTCTTCGTCGTCCTTGGCCACCAGCACCAGCGCCGGCCGCAGCAGTCGGCCGTTGAGCAGATAGCCCTTCTGGTAGACCTGCACCACCGTGCCCGGCGCCTGTCCGGCAGCCGGCACCATGCTCATGGCCTGGTGCCGCTCGGGGTCGAAAGGCTGGCCGACCGGATCGATGGCGACCAGTCCGTTGTCGGTGGTCACCTTTTCCAGCTGGCGCAGGGTGAGCTCGATCCCCTCGCGCAACTTGCCGGCGTCGGCGCCCGGTGCGGACAGCCCGGCTTCCAGGCTGTCGAGCACCTGCAGCAGATCGCCCAGGAGACGTTCGTTGGCGAAGCGGACCGATTGCTCCAGCTCGCGGCTCATCCGCTTGCGCTGGTTGTCCAGCTCGGCGCGCTCGCGCAAACGCTCGTCGCGCAACAGGGCCAATTCTTCGCGGGCAGCCGCCAGCGCCTCGGCCAGGTTCTCGGTGCTGTCCATGCCGGTGGAGTCCACGGACGCAGTGGCGTCCTGGGCGGTGTCGGTGTTGTGCATGCTCCCTTCCTGATGTCGTCGTGGGGGGGGGGGGG
>JBEQAM010000251.1:0-3894 GCA_041640375.1 Rehaibacterium sp.
CTGAATCGCCAGCAGCCAGCCGCTGTGGATGTCGGGCAGGTCTGGCGCCAGTCGCGTCGCCTCGCGGTAGCTGGCGACCGCCTCCTCCGCGAAGCCCAGATCGAGCAGCGTCGCAGCGCGACCGGCGTGAGCGTCGGCGAATGCCGGCATCGCTTCGATGGCCTTGTCGAAACTTTCCAGTGCCGCCTGCAGTTGGCCCAGTGCACGCAGCACTAGGCCGAGGTTGTAGAACATGCCGCCCTCGGGCCGGGTGCGGATCGCTTCGACGATAAGCGGCAACGCAGCCTCGTGCTCGCCAAGCTGGTGCGCCAGCAGGCCGAGCATGTGCAGCGCGTCGGGGTGGCCGGGCTCGGCGGCGAGGATCTGCCGATAGCCGGCCTCGGCTTCGGCGAAACGCCCCGCTCGATGATGCGCCTGCGCCGTCGCGAGCAGTGATGCCACGGCTGCTGCTGGCGGCGACACCGTGGTCTTTGCCGGGTCGCCGCAGCAACGCTTGAACTTGCGCCCGCTGCCGCAGGGGCAGGGTTCGTTGCGTCCGGGTGACGACATGCGGTGCCAAAGGATGCGATGCGGAGGAGCCGGAATTCTGCCGGATGGCAACGCGGGGTGCATGCCGTGGCGGCCTATGGTCGCATGGCGCTACCTCGACGGCCCCCTACGGGCACGTCTCGCCCGCTCTGCCGTAGGCGCGTTCAGGCCCGGGTGTGCTCGTCGCACCCCATTCCCTGCTTTCGGTTGCCATTGTGCTGTTCATCCTACCGCTCACCTGGTTGCATGCCGAGCCCACGTCCGTCGCCCTCGCGCAATGCCTGAATGCGCGGCTGGATGCCGCCGGCTTCGACATCCAGGCCGCGGCCGGCCTGAGCGTCGCCATCGTGCGCACGGATGGCGCGTGGTCGTGGGCCGCGGCGCACGGGCTGGCCGGACGCGAGGCCGGCTGGACGATCCACTCGCGTGGCACCCGCCGGAGGATTTTTCGCTCAGGCTCGTCGCCAACGGCTACGATCCGCGTGCGATCCGCATTCGGCACCTGCTCAATCACACCTCGGGCATGCGTGAGCACGGCGGAAAAGCCGGGCGCGTGTCGACGCCGGCCGAGCAGCTCGACGGTGCGATGGTGGCAGGTTCGCCGTTGGCGCCGCCAGGCACGGCATTTCATTATTCCGACACCGGCCATGTGCTGCTCGGCGGCATCATCGAGCGCCACATGGGCAAGCCGCTGGATGCCGCGCTGAGCGATCTACGGCACTGGGGCGAGCACGGCATCGACCGCACCTGGTTCGACACGCTGGAGTCGGCGCGCGCCCCAGGCGTGCCAGTACCGGGAGGAGGCGAGCACGCGCGGCTGGCGTCCGCCCTTCGACCCGTATGGTGGCGGCGACATCGTCGCCTTGCCGAGCGAGACGGCGAAGTTCCAGCGCGTGCTGCTCGCGGGCGAACTGTTCGAACAGCCGCGGTCGCTGCAGGTCATGCGCACGCCGGGCGTGTCCGATGCATGGAACGGCTACGGCGCCGGCCTGTTCGAACTCGAGGTGGCCGGCGAGAAGCTCACCGGCCACAGCGGCTTCTGGAACACCTTCGTCTTCCACTCCGAGGCCGACGGCGCGATCTTCGCCGACATGGTTTCGGAGAAGACGGCGATTCCCTACACCCGAATCATCAGCACGTTGCGCACGCTCTACCGGCACAGCATCGCACCGTAGCCCGTCCGCGCGGCGTGGCGCATGAATGACGAGGCCCGCGCATCGGCGGGCTGCGTGCTTTACGGCGGCCTGGCGCGGGCCTGCCTCAGCGCACGTCGGCGCCGTTGCGGCCGCGCGGCGGGATCGGCTCGCCCTGGAACGGGACGATCGGCTGCTCGCGCAGTTTCCGCTCCAGGTGGGCGAGCGCGGCGGCAAGCTGGGCGTCCTCGCCGCGCCAGGTGGCGTGTGGTGGGTTGTCGACTTCGATGTCCGGGGCGACGCCGCGGCCTTCGATCAGCCAGCGCCCGTCCGGCGCGAACTGCGCGTTCTCGGCGGCGCGCACCATGCCGTTGTCGCTGAGCCGGTTGCGGTCGCTCAGCCACACGCCGGCGCCGGCGGTGCGCTGGCCGATCAGTGGCGCCAGCCCCAGCGACTTGATGCCGGCGGCGAAGGTTTCGCCGTCGGAGTAGGTCAGGTTGTCGATCAGCACGACCAGGTGGCCGCGGAAGGTCTGCTGCATGTTCGGGTACGGGCTGCGACCCGGCGGCTGCCAGAACATCCAGGCGCGGCGCAGCAGCTTCTCGATCACCCAGCTGTCGATGTTGCCGCCGCGGTTGCGGCGCACGTCCACGATCAGCGCCTCGCGGTCGACGTTGGCGTAGAACTCGCGGGCGAAGTCGGCGACGTCGCCGGCGGTCATCGCGCGCAGGTGCAGGTAGCCGATGCGGCCGCCGCCGGCCTGCTCGACCCGCTCGCGCGTGCCCTGCACCCAGTCGCCGTAGCGCAGGGTGGCGTCGCGGTCCATCGCCACCGGCGTGGCGACCACGCGCGCCGGGGCGGCGTTGCCGCGGCGGTAGTCGATCAGCACCTGCTGGCCGGCCTGGTTGGCGAGCAGCACGGCGATGTCGGCGGCGTCCTTCACCGGCCGGCCGTTGACGGCGAGGACCACGTCGCCCTCGCGCAGCTCGACCCCGGGCTGCGCCAGCGGCGCGCGCTCGTTCGGCAGCTCGGCATCCGAGCGCCAGATCCGCGCGATGCGGGCGCCGTCGGCGACGCGCTCGAAGGCGGCGCCCAGCGAGGCGGCGACGGCGGCCTCGGCATCGCGGCGCAAGTCGCTGCCGCGCACCTGCGAATGCAGCACGCCCAGCTCGCCCATCATCTGGCCGAGCAGGTCGTCGAGCTCACCGCGGTCGGCGACGCGCTCGAGCAGCGGCGCGTACTTGTCGCGCAGCGCCGGCCAGTCCAGGCCGCGCATGTTCGGGTCGAACAGGAAATCGCGGTGCATGCGCCAGGCGTCGGCGAACATCTGCCGCCACTCGCGCGCCGGCAGGATCGGCAGCGACCAGTCGCCGACCCGCACCTGCGCCTTCGCCAGCGCGGCGGCATCGGTCGGCGCCTTGGCGCCGGCGGGCAGGATGAACATGTCGCCGGCCGGGCCGTTGCGGGTCCACTTCATCAGCCACAGCTTCTTGCGGTCGGCCGACAGCGCGTAGTCGCGCACCTCGGCCATGAATACCTCCGGCTGCGGCGCGTCGCCGGCGATCGCCAGCGTCTTGAGCGTGGGCTTGGGCTCCGGGCCGGCCTCGGCGTCGAGCAGGTACAGGCGCTCGCCGTCGGTCTGCAGGTTGCGGTAGTTGCCGGGCGCCAGCGGCACCTCGTGCAGGCGTGACGCCAGGCCGTCCCAGTCGATCCTCACGGGTGTGGTGCCGTCCTTCTTCCCGTCGCCGCCGGCCTTGCCGTTGCCGCCGAGTTCGTCCTTCGGCCGGAACGGGAAGCGCAGGCCGTCCCGCAGCGCGACCGCGTAGGCCTTGGCGCGCTTGTCGAAGGCCGGCCCCATGTTGCGGTCGCCCCAGGGCGCGCCGGGGGTGGGCTGGAAGTTGCGGTTGGAGAGGAAGTACAGCCACTGCCCGTCCGGCGTGAAGGCCGGCGAGAAGGATTCGTAGCGGTCGCTGGTGATGGTGGCCAGGCGGCGCTCGGCGAGCGAATACAGCAGCACCTGGTCGCGGCGGCGCGGGCTGTCGGGCCGTACCAGGGCGAGGAAGCGGCTGTCCGGCGACCACACGATGTCGCTGTACTGGTCGCCGCCGTGCGGGGTGAGCGCGTCGATCTGTACGTTGCGGCCGGTGGCCAGCTCCAGCAGCCACAGCCGGCCGCGCTTGTCGTCGTGCGCCAGCCATTGGCCATCCGGCGAGGGCAGCACGCGCCAGCGGTG
>JBEQAM010000252.1:0-3882 GCA_041640375.1 Rehaibacterium sp.
GGCCGCATCTGCGTGCGCTGGCCGAGCGCATGAAGGCGCGGCCATCGTTCCGCACCCTGTACGAGCGCGAAGGCCTGACCGACTGGCGTTGAGCGACGCCGCCGCCGCCGCGCGGGCTTCACGGCGCGGATGGCCGGGACTGGCATACTCGCCCCATGGACCGCCGCCCGGCACCGGGCGGCGGTCGTCACATGGGAGCGGGCATTGCGTTCGACGGCAGAGGGCGGGCGACGGCGATCGCGGCGAGCGGGTGGCGTCTGGGCCGGTGCCGTCATCCTGCTGCTGGCGTGGCTGTCCGTCGCTGTGTCCGCACATGCCGGGGACGACATCCCGCTACACGGCCTGTGGGCGCCGGCCGAATCCGCCGACCCGGCTGATTGGCGTGGCCAGGGCGAGCCCTTCGATCCGGCGGCGTTGAAGGTATTCCCGCGTGGGCCGGCCGGGGCCTGGGTGGCCTTGTATCCTCAGGCCGGCGAATGGCCCGCGGCGACGCTGGTGGTGGTGGTCCGTCAGCCGGGCCTGGAAAGCGTCGTCTTCCATGCGCCCGACGGCGGCGTGGCGCGCGCGAGCAGTCTGCGGCTGGAAGGCGGTGCGTTGGCCGGCCACGGCCGGCTGGCCTTCCAGGTGCCTGCGCCGCCGGATGCCGGAAGGGCGCTGCTGCTGCGCTTCGAGCCGCTGGACGGCATCGCCCCGGCGGTCGGCTTGGCGGTGCAGGATCAGGCGACCTACCTGCGCGAGGATGCCCGCTGGGTGGCGTTCGCCAGCGCCTGCTTCGCGGTCATGCTGGCGATGGCGGTGGTCACGCTGTGCTTCTCGCTGTGGCTGCGCGACGTCACCTTCCTGCTGCATACCGGCTATGTGCTCAGTTATGCGCTGATCCAGGCCATCCAGACCGGCTACGCCTTCAGCGTGCTCGAATGGACGGCGATCGCCGAGGCGCCCCATGCCTGGGGGCGCACGGCCACGGCGGTGTCGGTGATCCTCGCGATCCTCTTCCTCGACCGCTTCGTCGCACTGGATCGCCATGCCCCGCGCATGCGCCGCCTGGTTCTCCTGCTCGGCGCGGCGGTGGGCGCAAACGTGCTGATCGGCTTCCTGCCGCTGCAGCCGGCGCAGGCGCTGGCGCGCGCGCTGATCAATCCGCTGCTGATGCTGGGCGGTCCGGCCGTGCTGGCCAGTGCCCTGGTGGCCTGGTATCGCGGATCGCGCTACGCCGGCTTCTTCCTGCTCGGCTGGACGCCGCTGCTCGCGCTGACCGTGCTCGACAGCGCGCAGCTCTTCGGCGCCCTGCCCGGGTGGTCGTGGGTGAGCGGTGCGGCACTGGCGGCCGGCGCTTTCGAGGCGCTGGTGCTCTCGCTCGGCCTGGCCGAGCGCACCCTGGGCGTGCGCCGCGACCGCGAACAGGCGCATCGGCTGGCCGACATCGACCCGCTCACCTCGCTACTCAACCGGCGTGGTCTGGAGCGCAGGCTCGACGCGCTGATCGCCGCCGCCGAACGCAGCGGCGAGCCGCTCACGCTGCTGTTCCTGGATCTGGATCGTTTCAAGTCGCTCAACGACAACTATGGGCACGTCGAGGGCGACCGTGCGCTGGCCGTGCTGGCCGACTGCCTGCGCGCCGAAACGCGCAGCCGCGACGTGATCGGTCGCTACGGCGGCGAGGAGTTTCTGGTCGTCCTGCCCGAATGCGATGTCGACCTCGGCCTGCAGGTCGCCGAGCGGATCAGGCAGCGACTGGAGCGGCGCGGCATTCCGGTCGATCCCGCAGGCACGCCGTTGACGGTCAGCGTGGGACTGGCGGTGCGTCATCGAGGGGAGGGCGTCACCGCGCTGATCGAGCGTGCCGACCAGGCCATGTACGAGGCCAAGAGCAACGGCCGGAACTGGGTCGCGCTGGCTTCCAGCCAGCCAGGCTGAGCGCCGTCGCATCGCCGCCCGGGCCGGGCTATAGTCGGTACCGACGCGGACCACGCGTCGCTGCCGGCGGAGGTCTGCGGTGAAGCCCACCGATGTCCGCAAGCCCGACTACTTCCACAAGGTGGTCGACTGCCAATGGGCGTGTCCGGCGCACACGCCGGTGCCGGAATACATCCGCCTGATCGCGGCCGGGCGCCATGCCGATGCCTACCTGGTCAACTGGCACAGCAATGTCTTCCCCGGCATCCTCGGCCGCACCTGCGACCGCCCCTGCGAGCCGGCCTGTCGGCGCGGCCGGGTCGAACAGAACAACGGCGATAAGCCCGAGCCGGTGGCGATCTGCCGGCTCAAGCGCGTCGCCGCCGACTGCAAGGGCGACATCCGCGCCCGGCTGCCGAAACCGGCGGCGAAGAAGAACGGCCGCCGGATCGCCTGCGTCGGCGCCGGGCCGGCCTCGCTGACCGTCGCCCGCGACCTCGCTCCGCTCGGTTACGCCGTCACGGTGTTCGACCAGGACCCCAAGGCCGGCGGCTTCATGCGCACCCAGGTGCCGCGCTTTCGCCTGCCCGAACGCGTGATCGACGAGGAGGTCGGCTACATCCTCGACCTCGGCGTCGAGTTCGTCGGCGGCCGCCGCATCGACTCGATGAAGGCGTTACTGGCCGAAGGTTTCGATGCGGTCTTCGTCGGCTGCGGCGCCCCGCGCGGGCGCGATCTCGACATCCCCGGCCGGCAGGCGGCCGCCGCGCAGATCCACATCGGTATCGACTGGCTGGCCTCGGTCCACTTCGGCCACGTCGACAAGGTCGGCAGGCGGGTGATCGTGCTCGGCGGCGGCAACACCGCGATGGACTGCTGCCGCTCGGCGCGCCGGCTCGGCGGCGAGGACGTGAAGGTGATCGTCCGTTCCGGCTTCGACGAGATGAAGGCCAGCCCGTGGGAGAAGGAGGACGCGATGCACGAGGGCATCCCGATCCTCGACTGGCGGGTGCCCAAGGCCTTCGTGCACGAGAACGGCCGCCTGACCGGCATGACCTTCGAGAAGGTGCGTGCCGAGTATGACGCCACGGGCCGCCGGAAGCTGGTGCCGACCGGCGAGCCGGACGAGTTCCACGCCTGCGACGAGGTGCTGTTGGCGATCGGCCAGGAAAACGCCTTCCCGTGGATCGAGCGCGACATCGGTATCGCCTTCGACGACCGGGACATGCCGGTGGTGGACAAGACCACGCTGCAATCCAGCCTGCCGCAGGTGTTCTTCGGCGGCGATGCCGCCTTCGGCCCGAAGAACATCATCTGGGCGGTGGCGCACGGCCACGAGGCCGCGGTGTCGATCGACAGGATGCTCAACGGCGAGGACATCGCCGTGCGACCGCCGCCGCAGGTGCGCCTGCTGTCGCAGAAGATGGGCATTCACGAGTGGAGCTACGACAACGACATCTCGCTCGACGCGCGCTACAAGGTGCCCTGGGCGCCGGCCGAGAGGACGCTGAGCAGCATCGATGTCGAGGTCGAGTTGGGGTTCGACCCGCAGACCGCGTGGAAGGAGGCCCAGCGCTGCCTCAACTGCGACGTGCAGACGGTGTTTTTGCGCGACAAGTGCATCGAGTGCGATGCCTGCATCGACATCTGTCCGATGGACTGCCTGACGATGACCGGCAATGGCGACGAGGCCGATCTGCGCCAGCGGCTGACCGCGCCGGCGCTCAACCTCGCCCAGGATCTGTACGTGTCCGACGAGCTCAGGACCGGGCGGGTGATGGTCAAGGACGAAGATGTCTGCCTGCACTGCGGCCTGTGCGCCGAGCGCTGCCCGACCGGCGCCTGGGACATGCAGAAGTTCCTGCTCGAGATGACCCATGCCGGCCCCGGCTGCCGCGATGCCAAGCGGGAGGCCGCCTGATGCGCAACCCGATGCATGTTCTTACGGGAGCGGCTTCGGCCGCAGACCTCGATGCCGAGTGCAGG
>JBEQAM010000253.1:0-3870 GCA_041640375.1 Rehaibacterium sp.
GCCAGGTACTGTGCGGTGGGCAGCGTCTTCAGATCGTGCCAAGGCGAGCCGTAGCGGCGCAGCATCGCGGACGAGCCGTTCACCCCCTGCACGCTGCGGTCGAGCGCTTCCAGGTCCAGGGGCTGCTGATGGCGCCGATGCAGCCCCAGCCGGTTGCAGCCGCGCGCCAGCGCCACTGCCAGCCGCAGGAGCGGCGCCAGCGGGCGCAGGCGCGCCAGCGTGCCGACCAGCGCCGGCTTGGCCATCGGCTCCACCAGCACCAGCCCGGCGCAGCGGCCCGGATGGCGGGCGGCGAAGTGCAGCGCCAGGTTCGCGCCCAGACAATGGCCCACGACGTGGGCGCGCTCGATCCCTTCGTGATCCAGCAGCTCGACCAGATCGTCGCTCCAGCGGGCCATGTCCGCCGGCCCACGCCACAGCGACAGGCCGTGGCCGCGCAGATCGGGGCGGACCAGCCGATGGCCCTGGCGCAGCGTGGTGGTGGCGACGAAACGCCACCAGCGCGTACCGTTGCTGGCGGCGCCATGCAGCAACACCAGCGGCATGCCCTGCTCGACCAGAGGGCGCCAGCGGCGATAGCCCAGCGCGACGCCATCGGCGGCACGGAAGCAGCAGGTCTCGTCCATGTCAGTCGCCCGCCTCCGCGGCCGCCTCGCCGCGCGCCTGGTCGACCCGCAGACTGACCAGCCAGGCGGCGAAGAACAGCAGCGCGCAGAACAGCACCGCCGTGCGCAGACCGAGCCAGGCCTGCAGCAGACCGACCGCGACCAGGCCGAAGGCACCGGCCAGCTTCAGGCTCAGGCCCCAGAAGCCGAAGAACTCGGCGCTGCGCGAGAGCGGCGAGAACAGTCCGACCAGCGTGCGCGTCGCCGACTGGCAGGCACCCAGGCTCATGCCTGCCGCGCAGCCGACCACGAGAAAGGCATGCTGCGCCTGCCAGTCGACGCCCACGCGGCGTAGCAGCGCGCTCAGCTCGGGCGTGAGGTGGATCAACAGCACCGCCAGCACCCAGGTCCACAGCGTGATGCGATAGGTGCGCAGCGCGCCGATGCGGTCCTGCAGCCAGCCGAAGCCGAGTGCGCCGGCGGCGGCAGTGATCTGTACCAGCACGAACATCGCCACCCGCACCGGTTCGTCCCAGCCGATCACCTGCGCGCCGTAGATGAAGGCATAGGCGATCACGATGTAGATGCCGCTCATGGCGAAGAACACCGAGCCCAGCAGCACCGCCAGGTCGCGATGCCGACGCAGGCGCGAGAGCGTGCTGCGCACCCGGCCGAAACCGGTCGCCAGCGCATCGCGCAGCGTCGGCAGCGGCCTGGGCACACCGCGCTCGCGCAGCCACAGGAAGGTGGGGATCGCCGCCACCAGGAAGAACCCGCCGGCGAACGGCCCCACCCAGCGGATGCGCTCGAAGTTTTCCGCGCTGACCTCGCCCAGCACCAGCAGTGCGAAGGCGGTCGCCACCAGCCCGCCGACATAGCCCAGCGCCCAGCCGAAACCCGAGATCCGGCCCAGCTCGCGCGGCGGCCCCAGCTCGGGCAGGAAGCTGGCGATGAAAGCCTCGCCGATCGAATAGGCGAAATTCGACACCACCAGCAGCAGCACGCCGAGCGCGGCGTAGCCGGGCGCGACGAAGTAGAGCGCCGCGGTGGCGAGCACCGTGAGCAGGTAGCTGGCGAACAGGAAGCGCTTCTTGGCCGCCGCCGCGTCCATCACCGCGCCGGCCACCGGCGCGCAGACGACCACCAGCAGATAACTGGTGGCCAGCGACAGGCTCCAGAGCAGGTTGCCGAGGCGGTAGTCGGGCGCGTCGCCGACCACGATGCGGGTGAACAGATCGCCGAAGACGACGGTGACGATCAGCAGCGTGTAGGCCTGGTTGGCGAAGTCGAACATCGCCCAGCCCAGGATCTCCCGCCGCGATGCGCGCGCCCGTTCGCCCATGCGGCCGATTCTGACCGAAGCGGGGTGGGTCCGCGAACCCCTCGCATGACGGCGGCCCGGCCCCCCGCTGCCGCCATGACGGCAACGGGCCGCGCGAGGCGGCCCGTTGCGTGCACTGCCCGGGAGCGGCGCTCAGCCGCGCCTGTCCAGCGGCACGAACTCGCGGTCCTCGGGGCCGGTGTAGTTGGCGCTGGGGCGGATGATCTTGCCGTCGATGCGCTGCTCGATCACGTGCGCGCTCCAGCCGGAGGTGCGGGCGATCACGAACAGCGGGGTGAACATCGCCGTCGGCACGCCCATCATGTGATAGGCCGAGGCGCTGTACCAGTCGAGGTTGGGGAACATCCGCTTCATGTCCCACATCAGCGTCTCGATGCGCTCGGACACGTCGAACAGCACCTGGTTGCCGCCCTCCTTGCAGAGCTTGCGGCTGATCTCCTTGATGATCGGGTTGCGCGGATCGCCCACCGTGTAGACCGGGTGGCCGAAGCCGATCACGATCTCCTTGCGCTCGACCCGGGCGCGGATGTCGGCCTCGGCCTCGTCGGCGTTCTGGTAGCGGGCGATGATCTCCATCGCCACCTCGTTGGCGCCGCCGTGCTTGGGGCCGCGCAATGCACCGATCGCGCCGGTGATGCACGAGTACATGTCCGAGCCGGTGCCGGCGATCACGCGGGCGGTGAAGGTGGAGGCGTTGAATTCGTGCTCGGCATACAGCACCAGCGACTTGTCCAGCGCGTCGGCATGCAGCTGGCTCGGCGGGTGGCCATGCAGCAGGTGCAGGAAGTGCGCGGCGATCGAGTCGTCGTCGGTCTCGACCTCGATGCGGCGGCCGTTGTGGGTGAAGTGGTACCAGTACAACAGCATCGAGCCGAAGCTGGCCATCAGCCGGTCGGCGATGTCGCGCGCGCCCGGCACGGCGTGGTCGTCCTTCTCCGGCAGCACCGTGCCCAGCACCGAGCAGCCGGTGCGCAGCACGTCCATCGGATGCGCGTTGGCCGGGATCAGCTCCAGCGCCTCCTGCACCAGCGCCGGCAAGCCACGCAGCGACTTGAGCTTCTTCCGGTACGCCTGCAGCTCGCTGAAGGTCGGCAAGTGGCCGTACACCAGCAGGTAGGCGACCTCCTCGAAGGTGGCCTTGGTCGCCAGGTCCTTGATGTCGTAGCCGCGGTAATGCAGGTCATTGCCGCTGCGGCCGACGGTGCACAGCGCGGTATTGCCGGCGGCGGTGCCGGAGAGGGCCACCGACTTCTTGGGCTTGGGCAGCACCTGGTTGGTCTCGCTCATCTTCCTACTCCTCGATGGGGCGGCTCAGCCGCTCTTCCTGGCGAACAGCGCGTCGAGCTTGCGCTCGAAGTCGTGGTAACCGATGCGGTCGTACAGCTCCTCGCGGGTCTGCATGGTGTCGAGCACGGCCCGCTGGTGGCCGTCGCGTCGGATCGCCTCGTACACTGCCTCGGCGGCCTTGTTCATGGCGCGGAAGGCCGACAGCGGGTAGAGCTGGATGGCGACGCCGACCGAGGCCAGCTCCTCGCGGGTGAACAGCGGCGTCTTGCCGAACTCGGTGATGTTGGCCAGCACCGGCACCTTCACCGCCTCGACGAAACGCCTGTAGGTGTCCAGGTCGTAGGCGGCCTCGGCGAAGATGCCGTCGGCGCCGGCCTCCACACAGGCCACGGCGCGCTCGATGGCGGCGTCGACGCCATGCACGGCGATGGCGTCGGTGCGGGCGATCAGGAAAAAGTCGGGATCGGTTTTCGCGTCGGCCGCTGCCTTCACCCGGTCGACCATCTCCTCGGTGGAGACGATCTCCTTGCCCGGGCGGTGGCCGCAGCGCTTGGCGCCGACCTGGTCCTCGATATGACAGGCGGCGGCGCCGGCCTTGATCAGCGACTTGACGGTGCGCTCGATATTGAAGGCACT
>JBEQAM010000254.1:0-3849 GCA_041640375.1 Rehaibacterium sp.
TGAGGTGGAGGTATTTCATCGCGTCACCTCATGTCCTCGTCCGTGATAGCGGCGTGAGCCGCGACTGGCCATGGCGCGGGTCATCCGGTCGCGGCTCACGCCGCCACTACGGGCAATGGACCACGGCGGCATGCGCGAGGTTCGCATCGGCTCAATGCGCCGGCGCGTCCACCAGCGTGCCCTTGTCCAGGTGCACCACGCGGTTGGCGTACTCGGCGGCCTTGGGGTCGTGGGTCACCATGACGATGGTCTTGCCGAAGCGGCGGTTGAGCGCCTGCAGTAGGCTCAGCACCTCGTCGGCGGTCTTGCGGTCGAGGTCGCCGGTGGGCTCGTCGCAGATCAGCAGGCGCGGGTCCGACACCAGCGCGCGGGCGATGGCGACGCGCTGCTGCTGGCCGCCGGACAGCTCGTTGGGCTTGTGCTCGGCGCGGTCCGCCAGCCCCACCAGCGCCAGCGCCAGCGCGGCGCGCCTGCGGCGCTCGGCGGCACCCATGTCGGTGAGCAGCAGCGGCAGCTCGACGTTCTTCTGCGCGGTCAGCACCGGCATCAGGTTGTAACTCTGGAAGATGAAGCCGACCGTGTCGGCACGCCAGCGCGCCAGCGCCTCGCCGGTCAGGTGGTCGATGCGTTCGCCGGCCACCACCAGCTCGCCGGTGGTGGGCGTGTCCAGCCCCCCGATCAGATTGAGCAGGGTGGTCTTGCCCGAGCCGGACGGCCCCATCAGGGCGATGAAGTCGCCCTCGGGAATGTCCAGGTCGATGCCGTGCAGCACCTCGATGCGCTGCTGGCCGCGCAGGTAGGCCTTGGTCAGGCTGCGGATGCGGACCAGCGCCGCGTCGGTGCCCGGCGAGCCGTTGCGGGTATCCATCGCCATCGTGCTCAGGGCGACTTGGTCCGCACGCGGTCGCCGTCGCCCAGCCGCGTCGGCGGCGACAGCACCACCTGCTCACCGGCCGCCAGGCCCGCCGTGACGAAGCGGTCATTGTCGCGCGTCTCGCCCACCGTCACCGCACGCTCGACCGCGCGGCCATCGGCGACCACGAAGGCGACGCTACGCCCATCGCGGGTGGCGATGGCACGCCCCGGCACCCACACGCCCTGCGGCGCCGGCGCGTCGTCGGCGCGCGGCTCGGCGAGGAAGCTCACCCGCACGCCCATGTCCGGGACGATGCGCGGGTCGCTGATCTTCAGGGCGATGCGCACGCGCACCGTGGCCTTGCTGCGGTCGGCGGCCGGGACGATGGCGATCACCTCGGCCGGGATCCGCCATTCCGGGTAAGCGTTGAGCACCGCCTCGACCGGCTGGCCGGCGCGCACGCGGCCGATGTAGGCCTCGTTGACGTCGACCTGCACCTCCAGCGAATCCATGTCGACGATGGTGCCGATGCCGGTGCGGGTGAAGCCGCCGCCGGCCGAGATCGGCGAGATCATCTCACCCGGCTGCGCCGCCTTCTCGATCACCACGCCGGCGAACGGCGCGCGCACGATGGTGTTCTCCACCCCGATCTCGGCGATCCGCAGCGCGTTCTCGGCGCTGGCGATCTGCCGCTGCACCGATACCCGTCGCGCCGCCAGCGCGTCGCGCTCGGCCTGGGCCTGGTCGAGTGCGGCCTGGGCGATCAGCCGCTCGGCGAACAGCGCGCGCTGGCGTTCGAGCGTGCGCTCGGCGAGATCCAGGTTCGACTCCACCTCGGCGAGCTGGGCGCGGGCGACGGCGAGCTGCGCCGCCGACAGGGCACGCTGCGCCTGGGCGTCGATATCGTCGAGCCGGGCCAGCACCTGACCCGCCTCCACCCGCATGCCTTCCTCGATCAGCACCTCGGCGACCTTGCCGGTGATCTTGGCCGACACCGTGGCCTGCCGGCGTGCGGTGACGTAGCCGCTGGCATCGAGCACCGAGGCGCTGGCCGGGTCGTCGGCCGGGCGCGCGGCGGTGATCTCGACCTCGATCGGCCGACCCACGCCCAGCGCCAGCCACACCAGCGACAGCGCGAGCCCGGCACCGGCGAGCCACGGCCAGCGGCGGCGCCTGCGCGGAGCATCGCGGCGGCGCTCGATACGCAGTTCCTTCAGGAGTTCTTCGGCGCGATCCATGGCGGTTCTCGTTGTTGCGGGATTCGGGGCGGTGTCGGGACCCGGGACCGGGCCCCCAAGCCCCGGCCCCATCCTGCCCCCACGCTGCCGGCCGTCCCAGTGGCCGCTGTCAGCGCGACGGCATGACGATCATCACGCGCCGGTCAGCGGCGCATAGCGTGAGCGCAGCAGTGCGAAGGCGGCGCGAAGGCCCTGCGCCTCGCCGCCGGCCGGACGACCGGGCCGGTCGGTGTCGTTCCACGCATACACGTCGATGTGCGCCCAGGGCAGATCCTGCGGCACGAAGCGGTCGAGGTAGAGCGCGGCGGTGATCGAGCCGGCCATGCGCGAGCCGCCCGCATTCGCCAGGTCGGCAATGCCGCTCTTGAGGTAGCTCATGTACGGCCGCCATAGCGGCATCCGCCACAGCGGGTCGCGGGCGGCCTCGGCCGCCGCCAGCCAGTCGCGCGCCAGCGCCTCGTCGTTGGCGTACAGCGCCGGCAGGTCCGGGCCGAGCGCGATGCGCGCGGCGCCGGTGAGGGTGGCGAAGTCGAGCAGCAGCGCGGGCGATTTCTCGACGGCGTAGGCGAGCGCATCGCACAGCACCACGCGGCCTTCGGCGTCGGTGTTGTCGATCTCGACGCTCAGGCCCTTGCGGGTGATGATGACCTCGCCAGGGCGGTAGGCGTTGCCGGCGATGGCGTTCTCGACCGCGGGGATCAACAGGGTCAGCCGCACCGGCAGTTTGCGCATCATCACCAGCTTGGCCAGCGCCAGCGCATGGGCGGCGCCGCCCATGTCCTTCTTCATGTTGCGCATGCCGTCGGCGGGTTTGATGTCCAGGCCGCCGGTGTCGAAGCACACGCCCTTGCCAACGATGGCGACGTGCGGATGCGTCGGCTCGCCCCAGCTCAGCTCGATCAGTCGCGGCGCGCGGTGGCTGGCGCGGCCGACGGCGTGGATGGCGGGGAAGTTCTCGGCCAGCAGCGCGTCGCCGACGATGGCGCGCATCTGTCCGCCGTAGAGTTCGGCGAGGCGGCGCGCTTCCTGTTCGAGTTGCTCGGGGCCCATGTGCTCGGTAGGCGTGTTGACCAGGTCGCGCACCAGCACGCTGGCGCGCAGCAGCGCGGCGGCCTCGTCATGGGCGGCGTCGCGCGGCGGCAGCGCCAGCCGCGCCGGCGCGCGGCCGTGGCTGCGGTAGCGGTCGAAGCGGTAAGCACCCAGGCCCCAGCCGAGCAGCGCGTCGCCCGGTGCGATGCGCAGGCCGCGCTGGGCGTCGAGCCGGTACAGCCCTTCGGGCAGCAGTGTCGGCGCGTGCGCCAACGCGAACGGATCGGCGGCGTCGGTGATCCCGATCAGCGCGTACAGCGGTGTGCCGCCATCGCCGGGCACCAGCAGCACGGTGCCGGGTTCGGCGCGGAAGCCGTTGGCCGCCACCCACTGCCGCACCGCCTCCGGCTCACCGCCGAGGAAGCCATCGAGGGCGGCGCTGTCGAGCGCGATCGCCGGCACGGCGGTGTCGAGCAGGTCGGCGGGGGCGAAGCAGGACGGCAGGTTCATCGGTGGGTCACTCCAGGGATGGGGCGTCCGCCTCCAGCCAGTCGGCCAGGGCGGCGAGGTCGGGAAATTCCAGCTGCGGGCGCGTGTCGGGATGTGCCCACGGCGCGCCGTGGCGGTTGATCCAGCAGGCCGCCAGGCCGGCGTCGATGGCGCCGACGACATCCAGGTGCGGGTCGTCGCCGACGTGCAGCACCTCGCGCGGCGGCACGCCCCGGC
>JBEQAM010000255.1:0-3846 GCA_041640375.1 Rehaibacterium sp.
CCCGCGGCGGCAGGCGCCCGTCGGTCGGCGCCTGCCCGCGCCCGGCGAGGTAACGGTTGGCGGCGGAGAAGTGGCCGCAGCCGAAGAAGCCGCGGTGGGCCGACAGCGGCGAGGGGTGGGGGGCGCGCAACACGCAGTGGCGGCGGGTGTCGATGACCCGGCCCTTGGCTTGGGCGTAACTGCCCCAGAGCATGAACACCAGCCCCTCGCGCTCGCGCCCCAGGGTCTCGACGATGTGATCGGTGAAGCCCTCCCAGCCCAGGCCCTGGTGGGCGCCGGCGCGGCCCTCCTCGACCGTCAGCACGGCATTGAGCAGCAGCACGCCCTGCTCGGCCCAAGGCAGCAGACAGCCGTGATCGGCCGGCTTCATGCCGAGATCGGCTTCGATTTCCTTGAAAATGTTCACCAGCGACGGCGGTGGCGGCACCCCCGGCGGGACCGAGAAGCACAGCCCATGCGCCTGGCCCGGCCCGTGGTAGGGGTCCTGGCCGAGGATCACCACCTTCACCCGCTCGAACGGGGTGGCATCCAGCGCGGCGAAGATGTGCGGGCCGGGCGGGTAGATGCGCTTGCCGCGCGCCTTCTCGGCGCGCAGGAACTCGGCCAGCGCCTGCATGTCCGGGCGCCGCAGCCAGTCGCCGACACGCGCCTTCCAGGACGCTTCGAGCCGGACCCGGTCGTCGTTCATGCCATGACTTCCCCGCGACGGAAAAGCGCAAGGGTACGCAATCTCGCCCCGCCGGCGCGCCGCGGACGCCCGTTCAACCGCCGGCACCGACCCGCTCGCGCATCAGCCGGCCGACCCGCAGCTGGAACAGCAGCTTGGTGACCAGCAGGCGTTCCTCGATCGGCTTCTGCACCAGGTCGTTGGCGCCCAGCCGCAGCAGCTCGCTCTGGTTGGCGGGGTTGGCGTCGCCGGTCATCACCAGCACCGGCAGCTGGCCCTTGGCGTAGCCGTAGTCGTTGCGGATCTTCAGCAGCAGGTCCTTGCCGCTGAGGTCGCCCTTGAGGTAGATGTCGGTGAGCACCACGTCCGGACCGGGCACCCGTCCGGCCGCGCGCGCCGCCTCCAGATGGGCCACGGCATCCTCCACGCAGGTGGCGTGGAGGACGCGCAGGCCGTGCTTCTCCAGCATCCGGCAGGTGGCGGCGGCGACCACCCGACTGTCCTCGACGTAGAGCACCTCGCCGCCCGGCTCGGCCTCCGGGCGCACGTAGCCGCGGATGAAGGTGGCCAGCGCCTCGTAGCCGAGCGACTTGTCGAAGTAGTCGGTGACGTCGTCGCTGAAGCGGCGCTCGACCAGCCGCTCCTGCACGTCGCCGGAGACCACGATGATCGGGATGTAGGCCTGCGGGCTGTGCTCGCGGATGTGCCGGGCCAGGTCCAGGCCGTCCATGTCGGGCAGGCGCAGGGCGGTGATGACCAGATCGACCGCATCGGCCTGGTCCAGCGCCGCCTGCGCTTCGGCGGCGCTGGCACAGGCGACGAAGTGCAGCCCGGGCAACTCCTTGCGCAGCACCTGCTCGACCAGCCGGCGCACCAGCCTGGAACCGTCGACCACCATCACCCGCGGGGCGTCGGCGTGGCGGGAACCGGAAGCGGCGGCGGTCATTGCAGGGCCCATCAAAGCTCGGTCGGTCGGGTGGCGCGCAGGTGGTGACCGGTGGCGAACCAGGCGCCGAGCCAGCCCAGCGCGGTGGCGCCGGCCAGCACCTGCAACCCGCCCAGCCAGCCGGGCCCCTGCAGGCTGAAGGTACTGCCATAGCTCGCCACCAACTGTGACAAGGGTGGCTGTAAGGCGAATCCGGCGACCGCCAGCGTCAGCAGCGCCAGCAGACCGGCCGCCAGCCCGTAACAGGCGCCCAGGTACAGGAACGGCCGGCGCACGAAGCCGTCGGTGGCGCCGAGCAGCTGCAGCACGCCGATCTCCTCGCTGCGCGACTGGATGTCCAGCCGCACGGTGTTGCCGACCACCAGCAGCGCGCCGAGGCCGAGCAGCACCGCGATCACCCGGACCACGCGCTCGCCGAAACCGAGCCAGGCATCGAGCCGCTCGCGCCAGAGCGCGTCGTGCTGGACGATCTCGGCCTCGGGCAGCGCCCGCAGGGCCTCGGCCAGTGCATCGCCGCCGTTGACCGGATCGACCACCAGCACCGGCGGCAGCGGGTTGTGCTCGAGCACGTCGAGCGCGCCGGCCAGGTCGGCCATCTCGCGGAACTCGGCCAGCCCTTCCTCCGGCGTGCGCACGCGCACCGCAGCCACGTCGGCGCGCGCGCGCAGCTCGCCGGCCAGCGCCTCGGCGCGCGCCAGCGTCACCCCGGGCTTGAGGAACACGCCGATCTCGCGCGATTCGCGCGCGCTGCCGGCGAAGCGCTCCAGGTTCTGCATCGCCAGCAGCAGGCCGAGCGGCAGGGCGATCGCGATCGCCATCACCCCGACCGTGAGCAGGGTCGCCCATGGCCGCGCGACGATGCGGCCGATGCTGGACACCAGCCCGAACAGGTGCAGGTTGCCCCAGGCGCGCACGGCGCTGCCGAACCCGCCCGGGCGGGTGCGCTGGGCGGCGGCGCGCCGGTCGGCCTTCCTCTCGCCCGTCGGGGTCGCGCTCATGCCGCCAGATCCTCCGGAGCGATGTCGTCGACCAGCCGGCCGTGGTCGAGCACCAGCACGCGCCGGCGCATCCGCTTGACCAGGTGCAGGTCGTGGCTGGCCACCAGCACGCTGGTGCCCAGGGCCGGCAGCGAGGCGAACAGCTGCATGATCTCGGCCGCCAACTGCGGATCGAGGTTGCCGGTGGGCTCGTCGGCCACCAGCAGCAGCGGCTGCGACACCACCGCGCGGGCGATGCCCACCCGTTGCTGCTCGCCCGAGCTGAGCTCGATCGGCCGTGCGCGCTCGCGCGCGGCCAGGCCGACCTTCTCCAGCACCACCCGCACCCGCTTGCCGATCTCGGCGCGCGGCATGCCGGCGATCACCAGCGGCAGGGCGACATTCTCGAACACGCTGCGATCCATCAGCAGGCGGTGGTCCTGGAACACCACGCCGACTTTGCGGCGATGCAGCGGCACCCGGCGCCCGCGCACCTTGGCGAGGTTGCGCTCCTCCACCAGCACCGCGCCGCGGCTGGGCCGCTCGCTGAGATGGATCAGCCGCAGCAGCGTGCTCTTGCCGGCGCCCGAGTGGCCGGTGACGAACAGCATCTCGCCGGGCTCGACCGCGAAGCTCACGTCGGTGAGCGCATCGAAGCCGCCGGGGTAGCGTTTGCTGACGTTGTCGAAGCGGAGGATGGGCATGGGGTCGGAGCGCGGTGAACGGTGAGCGGTGAGCGGTGAGCGGTGAGCGGTGAGCGGTGAGCGGTGAGCGGTGAGCGGTGAGCGGGGGAGCGTTACGGAGTCGCCGATACGATGCAAGCCGTTTCCGGTTTCACGCGAATTCTCGCTGGCCACACGGACCCGATGACCGTCAGACATCGAACCGGCCCACGGTTACCGGCTCCCGATTTCCGGCTTCTCATCGAATCAACTGATTCATCTGGAAGATCGGCAAGAGTATCGCCAGCACGATGAACAGCACGAGCCCGCCGACGAACAGGATCACCGCCGGGCCGAGTACGGCCATCGCCACGCCCAGCACGGTGTCCAGTTCGCGCTCGAGTTGATCGGCGGCCTCGTCGAGCATGGCGTCGAGCCGCCCGGCGCGCTCACCGCTGGCGATCAGCCGCAGTGCCAGCGGCGGGAAACACCCCGACTGCGCCAGCGCCCGCGACAGCGGCGCGCCCTCGCGCACGCGCGCGGCGACGCCGTCGAGCGCTGCGCGCAAGACCCGGTTGCGCACCGTCGCCGCGG
>JBEQAM010000256.1:0-3834 GCA_041640375.1 Rehaibacterium sp.
AGGCGGCCTCCACGGCGTTGGCAATCTCGGTCTTGTTGGCCTTGGGGTGCACCCAGAAGGTATAGACCCCATCGGCGAACCGGCTGTACGCCTTCTCCGACAAAACGGGTTGAATGATCACATCGTGGGGCGTTTTCATCAGGCCTCACCCCCTACACTTTGGCCCAGCTTGGCTTGTACCCCTGACCAGGCCGAAGCCTCCATCACCAGAACTTCCTGTCGCATGATGTCGTAGACGTTGAGTCCTTCGGGGGCCAGCACCCGCACCTTGGGTAGGTTGCGGGCCGCACGGGCTACTTTTTCGTCGCTGGTGACCAGCAGGATGGAAGGGCCCTCGAGGTTGTGGGCTTTGAGCCAGGCCACAAACTCCTTGGTTTTGCCATTCACACCCTGGAAGTCTTCCACCAGGAAGAACTTACCTTCCTTGGCACGGTCGGCCAGAGCCATCGCAAGGCCCAGCTTGCGCACCTTCTTGGGCAGGGTGTAGCTGTAGTCGCGGGGCTGCGGCCCAAAAACCGTACCACCTCCCACGAAGATGGGGGCGCCGTAGTCGCCGTGGCGGGCCCGGCCGGTGTGTTTTTGCGCGTACATTTTTTTGGTGGTGAAGTTCACCATGCCGCGGGTTTTGGTAGCCGCAGTACCCCGGCGGCGCGAAGCCAGCTGCCAGCGCACCACCTCGTAGAGCACATGGCTCTTCACTTGTTCGGGAAGCGCCGCTTCCACAGTCTTGTTGCTTCCGAGTACCGGAAGGTTGTACATCACTTACCTCCCTTTCCGGCCTTGACGGCGGGCACCTTACTGGTCTGGCGCACCACCACCAGGCTGCCGTTGGCCCCCGGCACCGACCCCTTGACCAGAATCAGGTTTTCGTTCTCGAGCACATCCACGACCTCGAGGCCCTGGATCGTCACCCGCTCATTGCCCCAGCGCCCGGCCATCTTCTTGCCTTTGAAAACCCGGCCCGGGGTCTTGCGGTTACCGATCGAACCCCCATGGCGGTGAATCTTGTGGGCACCGTGCGAGTCGTAACCACCGGCAAAGTTCCACTTCTTCATCACGCCGGTAAAGCCGTGACCCTTGGAGGTGCCGGTTACATCCACCACTTCCCCCACATTGAAAATGCTTACCGTCACGGTGTCGCCCTCAGGGTTGAAGCCCCGTATCTCGCGCAGGTACTTCACCGGCTCCACCCCGGCCTTGGCGAAATGACCTTTCGCAGGCTTGTTAACCCGCTGGGGCTTCTGGCTCTGGAAGCCGAGCTGCACCGCTTCATACCCATCTTTCTCGATGGTTTTGCGCTGTACCACCGGGCAGGGGCCGGCCAGGATTACCGTTACAGGCACAGCCTTATCGCCCTTCCAGATCTGGGTCATGCCCACTTTAGTCCCAAGGATGCCCTTCATTAGCGGCCTCCTAGCATCTTGAGCTCAATCTCGACACCGGTGGGCAGGTCGAGGTTGCGCAGCCCCTCGATGGTCTTGGGGGTGGGGTCGGAAATATCCACCAGTCGGTTGTGGGTGCGCAGCTCAAAGTGTTCCCGGCTGTCTTTGTGCTTAAAGGGGCTCCGCAGCACGGTAAAACGACGGATACGGGTCGGCAGCGGCACCGGGCCGGAAACCTGTGCCCCGCTGCGGCGGGCCGTCTCCACGATCTTGGCTGCCGAGGCATCCAAGCTCTTGTGGTCGAAGCCCCGAAGTTTGATGCGAATCTTTGGCATTCAGGGCCTCCCTTACTCGATAATTTTTGCCACCACGCCGGCGCCCACGGTGCGACCGCCTTCACGGATGGCGAAGCGCAGGCCTTCTTCCATGGCGATGGGCTTGATCAGTTCGACGGTGAAGGTGACGTTGTCACCGGGCATGACCATCTCCACCCCTTTGGGCAGCTCCACCACCCCGGTCACGTCGGTGGTGCGGAAGTAGAACTGCGGGCGGTAGTTGGTGAAGAAGCCGGTGTGCCGACCCCCTTCTTCCTTCTTCAGAACGTAGACCGAGGCCTCGAACTTGGTGTGGGGCGTGACGCTCCCCGGCTTGGCCAGCACCTGGCCCCGCTCCACATCCTCGCGGCTCACACCCCGCAACAGCAGCCCCACGTTGTCCCCGGCAATCCCTTCGCTCAGGGTCTTGCGGTGCATCTCCACCCCGGTCACCACGGTCTTCTGGGTCTCCCGCAGCCCCACGATCTCCACTTCATCGCCGGTCTTGATCTTCCCGCGCTCAATCCGGCCGGTGGCCACGGTACCACGCCCGGTGATGGTGAACACGTCCTCCACCGGCATCAAGAAGGGCTTGTCCACATCCCGCTGGGGGGTGGGGATGTAGGAGTCGATGGCATCCAGCAGCTCCCAGATCTTATCCACCCACTCGTTCTCACCCCGCTGGGTCTTGGGGTTCGCCATCATGTGCTCCAGCGCCTTCAGGCCCGAGCCGCGGATGATGGGGGTGTCGTCCCCGGGGAACTCGTACTGGTTGAGCAGGTCGCGGATCTCCATCTCCACCAGATCCAAAAGCTCGGGGTCGTCCACCATGTCGATCTTGTTCAGGAAGACCACGATGTAAGGCACCCCCACCTGGCGTGCCAGCAGGATGTGCTCGCGGGTCTGGGGCATGGGGCCGTCGGTGCCCGAGACCACCAGGATGGCCCCGTCCATCTGGGCCGCCCCGGTGATCATGTTCTTGACGTAGTCGGCGTGGCCGGGGCAGTCCACGTGGGCGTAGTGACGCTTCTCGGTCTCGTACTCCACGTGGGCGGTGTTGATGGTGATGCCGCGGGCCTTCTCCTCCGGGGCCTTATCGATCTGGTCGTAGGCCTGTACCTCCACGTTGGGGTTGACCGCCGCCGCCACAAAGGTAATCGCCGCCGTCAGGGTGGTCTTCCCGTGGTCTACGTGTCCAATGGTGCCCACGTTCACGTGGGGTTTGGTGCGCTCAAATACGCCTTTCGCCATGTGTATTGCCTCCTTTTGGCTTCCGCTAAGGGTCTTTCAGGAACACACCGCCCGCAGCGGTGGACGGGCGGTGTGGGTTTGGAGCTCGGGATCGGGCTTGAACCGACGACCTCACCCTTACCAAGGGTGTGCTCTACCAGCTGAGCTACCCGAGCAGTCCTGGACGCACTTTTCCACCTTTGTGACTCGCTTTGTGCACACACTTAGGTGTTTCAAGCCATCCACAGCAACGACTATAGTAATGGGGATTCTCCATCCCGTCAACAACCCAACACTGTGTCCTGAAGGGACACAGCCGGTTGGCAGCAGCTCTGAAGTGATTATACCGGCCTCAATCCGCGCTGGAGCAGCTTCCTGCACCCGGTGATGCGCAGCCCCAAATGGATACTGGGGCCAGCCTCTCGGCGGTGTGTTCGAGCTACCGCCGGCCGCCGCGGCTTTTGTAGGGGTTGTACGGGCGGGCGGTAAAGCCGTTGGCCTCTTTCGGTCTGGCCTATTTGTGCAGGGCGGTGGAGTTCGTGGCAGTGGTTCTCAGGGTTGCAGTTCTTCCAGCAGTCGCTTGAGCTGGGCGCCGATGACCTGGGGGCCGCGCTCGCTTGAGAACTCCTCGGCGAGCTGGCTGTAGTACCACAAGGTCAGGCGGCGCTTCTCCTCCATGTCGTCCACCTCGCTGACGAAGCGCAGCCACAGGGCGTCCCCGTGGGCGCGGTGGTCGGCCACGATGGCGCGGAGGTTGTGCAGTTTATCGGCGGCGGAGACCAGGCGGGCGGAGGGCGAGGCGTGGGCGAGGTGCTCGAGGTAGGCTTGTTTGCGCTCGAGGTAGGGCGGCTTGGGGTCGGTCTCGGCATCGCTGCACTCCTGCACGATGCGGGCCACGGCCTCACCGA
>JBEQAM010000257.1:0-3817 GCA_041640375.1 Rehaibacterium sp.
GCCGGTAACCGTCCGGATCGATCACGGAACGGAACTCCGAATTCACTGTGGACGACTGTGCCACCATGCGCGGACGGTCACAAGGCGGCGGCGCCGGCTTGTTGACGCTCGGGGTGGGGGCATGGATAATTTCGCGTTCCGTCCCGCTGCGGACGGAACGCGACGTGGCTATGTAGCTCAGCCGGTTAGAGCACAGCACTCATAATGCTGGGGTCGGTGGTTCGAGTCCACCCATAGCCACCATGCCCCGCGCCGCAACGGCCCGCGGGCCCGCCGAGCCGTCGGCCGCCGCTGCCGCGCTTGTCACGCCCGATCCCGCCTGCCGATCATTCGGGTTCCGTGGTCCAGCCCGGCGCACGGCGCCGCCCAGAGCATCCGATGGACATCTTCAAGGTCTTCCGCATCGAGGCGGCACACCGCCTTCCCAACGTGCCGGCCGGACACAAGTGCGCGCGCCTGCACGGTCACAGCTTCGCCATCGAAGTGCACGTCCGCGGCGAGCCGGACCCGCATACCGGCTGGGTGATGGATTTCGCCGACGTCAAGGCGGCCTTCCAGCCGCTGCATGACCGGCTCGACCACCATTACCTCAACGAGATCGAAGGGCTGGAGAACCCGACCAGCGAGCAGCTGGCGATCTGGATCTGGGACCGGCTCAAGCCCGCCTTGCCCGGCCTGTCGGCCATCGTGGTCCACGAAACCTGTACTGCCGGCTGTCGCTATACCGGCCCGGAATGATGCGGCGCGGAAACCTGGCGATAGAAAAAATATCCATATAATTCAATATCTTGTACCTATAATGAACGACTGATGGCTGCATGATGTTGCATTGCACAAAATCCTGTGCGATGCTGTGCCCACATCAGCCAAAGCCCCGCGGGGCGAGGAAGCAGCCATGTACGAGCAGATCAACGCGCAGTTCGTTTCGATGACCAAGCAGATGGCCGATTCGGCCCTGAAGGCCAGCGCCCTGGCGTTCGAGAACTTCGAGCGCGTGGTCGGCCTGCAGATCAAGACCGCCGAAGACCGCATCAACGCCAACATCGCCTTTCTGGGCGAGGCGGCCGAGGTGCGCGACTTCGACGGCCTCAAGACGATCTGGCCGAAGGGCGTGCAGCTGGCCAGGGAGAATGCCGAGCGCCTCTACGGCGCCCAGCAGGAGGCCATCGGCCAGACCCTGAAGGCCCAGGAGGCCATCGGCCAGCTGATCAAGGCGCAGCTCGAGGCCGCCGGCGAGCAGGTCGCCAAGGCCGCCGCCAAGGCCCCGAAGGCCGCCAAATAAGTCTCTCTCCGACCGCGAGATGCGGTCGCGTCGCGCACCCCCCTCCCCGCGCGACGCATTCAAGCCGACCGGCTCCGCCCGGTCGGCTTTTTCTTTGCACGTGACACCGCACCAAGCTCAACGGCACTCGCGGAGAAAGACCGGGAAGGACAGGAGGCCGCCAGATCCCAGCTTGAAGCAGGCCTTGCGGATGATCTCCGCCGCAGTTTTCTGCCGCTGTGCGCCGTGCGCGCCGCGTCCGCTGCTTCCGGCACCGTCGCTCAGGCGACGGTGGCGGCGGCGGTGTGTGGCCGGCGATGCTCGCGGGCGACCAGCAGGTAGCCCACCGGCACCAGGAACAGGGTGAGCAGGGTGCCGAAGCTCATGCCGCCGACGATCACGTAGCCGATCTGCTTGCGCGCCTCGGCACCGGCGCCGTCCGCCAGGGCCAGCGGCAGCGCGCCGAGCACCATCGCGCCGGTAGTCATCAGGATCGGCCGCAGACGCAGCGCGGCGGCGTCGAGCACCGCCTCGAACTTGCTCTCGCCGCGCAATTGCAGCTGGTTGGCGAATTCGACGATCAGGATGCCGTGCTTCGAGATCAGGCCGATCAGGGTGATGATCCCGATCTGGCTGTAGATGTTCCAGCTGCCGCCGAACAGCTTGAGCATGAGGAAGGCGCCGAAGAATGCCGGCAGCACGGAGAACAGGATCACGAACGGATCCACGAAGCTCTCGAACTGCGCCGACAGCACCAGGAAGATGAATACCACCGCCAGCAGCAGCAGCATCGCGAAGCTGGCCGAGGAGGCGCGGAACTCGCGCGACTGGCCGGCCAGATCGTACAGCGCCTCGGGCGCTACCTCCGCCAATGCCTGCTCCATCCATTCCAGCGCCTCGCCGATCGGGTAGCCCGGCGCCAGGCCGGCGGTGATGGTGGCGGCGCGCAGCTTGTTGAAATGGTTGAGCTCCTTGGCCGCGACGGTTTCCTCGATGCGGGCCAGATTCTCCAGCTGCACCATGCCGCCGTCACCGCCGCGCACGTAGATGTTGCCGAGGTCGTGCGGCGTGCGGCGCGCGTCGTCCTCGACCTGCACGATCACCTCGTACTGCTCGGCCCCCTTCTTGAAGCGGGTGACCTGGCGGCCGCCCAGCAGCGTCTCCAGCGTACGCCCGACCGTGTCCACGCTGGTGCCGACCGCGGCGATCTTGTCGCGGTCGACGTCGATCTTCAGCTCCGGCTTGTTGAGCTTGAGGTCGGAGTCGGGATTGGTCAGTCGTGGGTTCTCGGCCATCCTGGCCTTCATCCGCTCGACGATGTCGTCGAGGTCTTCCCAGCTGCCGGTGGTCTGCACCACGAACTGCACCGGCTGGCCGAAACCGCCCTGTCCCAGCGGCGGCGGCGTGACCGGAAAGGCCATCACGCCGGGGATGCCCATGAACTTCGGAAACAGCTCGCCGGCAATCTGCTGCGGCGTGCGCTCGCGCTCGCCCCAGTCGCTGAAGCGGACGAAGTTGATGCCCTGGGTGACGGTCGGGAAGCCGGTGATCTGGAAGTACTTCTCGGTTTCCGGCACCTGACTGTAGATATCGGCGAGCTGGCGCTGGTAGCGGTCGGTGTACTCCAGCGTCGCACCTTCCGGGGCGATGGCGATACCGATCAGCAGCGACTGGTCCTCCTGCGGCGCCAGTTCCTTGGGCAGGTACACATAGATCGCCACCATGCCGCCGACCATGGCCAGCGCGACCGCGACCATCGCCAGCCGCCAGTGCAGCACGCGCGCCAGCGTGGCGCGGTAGCCGCGGTCGAGCGCACGCAGCCAGCCTTCGACGGTGCGGTAGAAGCGGCCGTGTTTCTCCTGCTGGCGCAGCAGCTTGGAGCACATCATCGGCGACAGTGTCAGCGCGACGAAGCCCGAGACCAGCACCGCACCCGCCAGGGTGAGCGCGAACTCGACGAACAGCTTGCCGGTGCGGCCGGTCTGGAACGCCATCGGCGCATACACCGCGGCCAGTGTGAGGGTCATCGCGATGATCGCGAAGGCGATCTCGCGGCTGCCGCGGAAGGCGGCCTCCAGCGGCGGCTCGCCGGCCTCGATGTGGCGGTAGATGTTCTCCAGCATCACGATGGCGTCGTCGACCACCAGGCCGATCGCCAGCACCATCGCCAACAGGGTGAGCGTGTTGATGGTGAAGCCGAAGGCGTACATCAATGCGAACGCGCCGACCAGCGACACCGGGATGGTGACCAGCGGGATCAGCGTGGCGCGCCAGCTGCGCAGGAAGAGGAAGATCACCAGCACCACCAGCAGCACCGCTTCGGCGATGGTCTTGTAGACCTCGAAGATCGACGCACGGATGAAGATGGTGGAGTCGTAGGCGATCTCCACCCGCATGCCCTCGGGCAGGGTCTGGGTGATGCGCGGCAACATCTCCTGCAGCGCGTCGGAGATGTCCAGCGGGTTGGCCACGGCCTGCTTGACCACACCCAGCGGCACCGCGTTGCGGCCGTTGAAGCGTGCGGCGAAACGGCTGCGGTCGCGGCCCAGCTCGACC
>JBEQAM010000258.1:0-3816 GCA_041640375.1 Rehaibacterium sp.
ACGGGTCGCCCTTCATGAACAGGACGATGCGGTGTTCGTTGAGCAGCGCGTCGATGCGGGCGCGCAGGGCGGGGTCGAGCGACATGGGGGACTCCTGGATTCGGGATTCGGGATTCGGGATTCGGGGAAGAGCATCACAACACCGTCATTCCCGCTTCCGCGGGAATGACGGCGCAGGCCATGCCCTCCCCTTGCAGGAAGGCACCTGGGCCACCCGGACGCCCATTGTACGCCCGCCTCCCGCCCGGGCCCGAGGCGCGCATAATGCGGCCACATGCCACCGCGGAGGATCGCCGATGTTCGAGAAGTTCTCGCGCAGTTGGGGATTGGTGAAGGCCAGTGCCGAAGTGCTCCGCGCGGACAAGGAACTGCTGCTGTTCCCGCTGGTGTCGGCGCTCGCCGCGCTGGCCGTCGCGGCCAGCTTCGTCCTGCCGGTGCTGGGACTGCCCTGGTTCCAAGGCCTGGGCGAGGGCGACAGCCTGCCCGGGCCGTTCTACGTCTGGGCCTTCCTGTTCTACCTGGCGCAGTATTTCGTGATCTTCTTCTTCAACACCGCCCTGGTCGGCGCGGCGATGATCCGCCTGGGTGGCGGCGACCCGACCCTGCGCGACGGCCTGCGCATCGCCGTCGAACGCTGGCCGGCGATCCTCGGCTACGCCCTCATCGCCGCCACCGTCGGCCTGCTGCTGCGCGCCATCGAGGAGCGCGCCGGCTTCATCGGCCGGATCGTGATCGGCCTGATCGGCGTGACGTGGACGGTGGCGACCTTCCTGGTGGTGCCGGTGCTGGTGGCGCGCAACCTCGGCCCGCTCGACGCGCTCAAGGAGAGCGCCGCCCTGCTCAAGCGCAGTTGGGGCGAGAACATCATCGGCAACGGCGGCATCGGCCTGGCCTTCGGCCTGTTGACGGTGGCGACGATCGTCGTCGGCATCGCGCTGGCCGGCTTCGCCGCCGCGCAGGGCCTGACCGTGCTGGCCGCGCTGCTGGTCGCCCTGACCGTGCTGGCGGCGATCGCGCTGGCGCTGGTGCAGGCGGCGCTGTCGGGCATCTACTCGGCGGCGCTGTACCGCTACGCGGTCGACGGCCAGGCGCCGGCCGGCTTCGACGGCGCGGTGTTGCAGGACGCGTTCCGGCGCAAGGTCTGAGTGGGACCGGGGAAGGGCACCAACGCAGCGTCATCCCGGCGCAAGCCGGGATGACGGCGGCAGGCGTCGGAATTTCCCGCGTCCGCGTCAGAGCGTGCGGAAGTCGCCGGTCCGCGCCGGCCGCCCCATCGCGTCGGCCGGCGCGGGCGGCGGCGTGGTCAGTTTGCGCGCGACCAGATCCAGCCAGCCGCTGTGGCTGGTGACGCGGGCGGCCAGCACGCCATCGGGGCGGAAGAACTCGTCGACGATGATCCAGCGCGAGACGTCCTCGCTCAGGCCGGCCACCGCCAGCGTCACCCGCACCGGATCGAGCGGCGGTACTCGCGGTAGTAGTCCAGCCCGTCGCGCCGCACCAGCGGGCCGATCCGCAGGCGGGCGAATTCGCTGGCCGGACGACCGCGCTCGGCGTAGAAGCTCAGCCGGGTGTCGGCGGTCAGGTCGAGGTAGGCGGTGTTGCGCAGGTGCGCGTTGGCCTCCATCAAGCCCCAGCCAGCCAGGAAGACGTGCTCGTAGGGTTCGCCTTGCTGCTGCATGCGCTCGCTCGTTGCCGCGGTGACCGTGATGTCAACGCAGGAGCGTCGTCATGACGGCCGCCTCAGCGCTCGACCGTGCAGCCCCGTGCCGGGGCGGCGAACTCGCGATTGAGCCGGCGCAGCGCATCGCGCAGCGGTCCGGGCGCGCCGTCGTGGCGGTACACGCCGCCTTCCTGGATATGGTCGAACAACTGCACGCTGGTGATCGCCGGCGCACCGACGAGTACGCGCAGCTCCAGCCGCAGCGTGTCGTCGGCCGGCTGCGGCGCGAGCGGCGTGCACCGGCGCGATTCGCCTTCGCCGCCGTCGAAGGTCAGCGTGACCGGCTCGCCGCCGGCGGCGATTTCGAGCGTGGCCGGCGCATCGACGCGTGCGACGACGCAGATCCGATCGGCCAGCGCGTCGCCCGCGGTCGGCAGGCGGCCGCGGGTGGACGGGATGGTCTGCGCCAGCGCATCGCCGGCCCGCAGCGCCAGGTCGTGGTCGCCGGAATCGCGCAGCCGCAGTCGCGTGCCCGGCGCGGCGGCGTCGCCGGTCGTCAGCGCCCAGCCGTCCAGCCCGTAGGCGAAGGCCGGGTTGTACAGCGGGCTCTCGGCGTAGTCGTGCACGGTCCAGTAGCCGTAGCCGATCGCGCCGGCCTCGCGCAGGGCGCAGCCGGCGCCGGCCATGAAGTCGTCGAGCGCGTCGTCGGCCAGCGCGGCGTGGTGGCCATAGCCGACGGTGTTGTCGATCACGTTGAGCTGGTCGACGAACAGCGGCAGGCCGCCACTGAACTCGCGCGCCTCGCCCAGCAGCACCCGGAGCAGCCGCAAGGCTTCATCGGCCGACAGCCGCTCGCCCTCGTTGCGCGCGCCCCAGAACGGCGCCCAGTAGAGCGTGAGCAGGTCGGCGCCGGGCAGGCGGTAGGTGCTCTCGTGTCCGATCCAGCGGAAGTGCACGCTGCCGTCGGGTCGTGGCTCGGGCAACGGCTCGCGGTCGATGCGCACCTCGTAGCTCAGCGGCGACAACCGCGCCAGCGACGGACGGAACAGCCATTCCATCTTCAGCCAGTCCCAGTAGCGGTGGAACAACGGCGCGCTGGCATCGTCCTTGCGCGGCAGGCTGCCGTCGGCGGGCAGGTGGGCGCGCAACGGATCGTCGGCCGGCAGACTGGCGAGGAAGGCATCGAACAAGGGCCGCGCCTCCTCATCGATGCGATGCAGCCACTGGTCTTCCCAGGACATGAAGCTCAGCCGCAGATGCGGGTAGTGCGCGGTCTCGGCAGCGAGCCGCTCGACGAAGCCGAGGAAGGCGTCGCGCGTGCCGGCATCGCCGAGCAGGCGATGTATGCGCCCCAGCACCTCGTCGGCCTCGGGGTGGAAGTGCCAGCCGTAGCCGACCCGCAGCACCACTTCCAACCCGGCCGCTCGCGCCGAGTCGATCAGGAAATGCAGCCGCGCCCAGGCGCGTTCGTCGTTCTGGCAGCAGGGCACGATCACCGGCTGGAAGTCACCCCACGGCACCAGCAGCACCACCGCATTGAAGCCATCGGCGCGCAGCGCGGCGAAATCCGCCGCGACATGCTCACGGCGAAAGCCGTTGATGACATTCTTCGGCCACTGCCGGCCGAAGTAGTGCGCGGCGATCAGCGGCGGCGACAGCCGCGCGGCGCGCGCGCCCGGTGTTTCCGGCAGCGGCGCGACCGGTGATGTGAACTGCCCCCGCAGCCACCAGCCGAAGGCGACGGCGGCGGCCAGGACCAGCAACAGGGCGGCGGGACGGAGAGCAGCGCGCATCGATGCAGCACGAATGACGGGCCGCAAAGATTACCGCGCGCGAATGAACGGCGCGCAACGGTTTGCCGGTATTCTGATCCTTCGCACGCTCCCGACCCGCCGATGATCGCTACCGACCTGCCCGAACCCGGTGCCGACGCGCGCGCCCACAGCGACCGCCTGGCGGCGCTGATCCGCGCCGAAATCGCTGCCGCCGGCGGCGCCATTCCGTTCTCGCGCTTCATGGAGCTGGCGCTGTACGCGCCGGGCCTGGGCTATTACAGCGCCGGTGCGACCAAGTTCGGCGAGGCCGGCGACTTCGTCACCGCGCCCGAGCTCGGCCCGACCTTCGCCGAGTGCGTGGCCGAGGCGGTGGCCCCAGTG
>JBEQAM010000259.1:0-3786 GCA_041640375.1 Rehaibacterium sp.
TCGCGAGTCACGGCTTCGGCGGGCTGGCGGCGCATGCGACATCCTCCCGGTGGTTGGCGGCGATGCCGCCCCAGTCTATCCCGGCCGAGAGCGGACTGGCCGCTCCCCGCCCGCGCCCCCGGACCGGGCGGGAAAATCACGAATCCGTCACACAAATCCAACGCTCGGCTACAGCTTGGCCGCTTCGTGCCGTTACCGGTCGCGAAGGTGGAGCCCTGCGGTGCGGATTGCCGCCACCGCCAGCTCCCGAGCCCCCGCAGAACCCGTTGGAGATGACGACGATGTACAAGACCTCTTGCCTGTTGGCCGTGCTCGCCCTCGCGTTCAGCGCCCACGCTGACGCCCAGGGCGTGCGCACTGCCGTCAGGGGCCTGATTCCGGCCGAGCAGGCCGCGGAGTTCATCGACCGCGAGGGCACCGTGTGCGGCAAGGTCGAGGGCGCCCGTCACGCCCAGAACAGCAGCGGTGAGCCGACCTTCCTGTACATGGGCGGCGATTTCCCGCGGCATACCTTCTCGGTGCGGATCTGGGGCAAGGACCGCGACAAGTTCAAGCCGGAGCCCGAGGCCCTGGTCGGCAAGGTGCTGTGCGCGACCGGCCGGATCGCCCGCGCCAGCGGCCGCGCCGAGATCGTGGTGGCGGCGCCCTCGTCACTGGCGCTGGCCGCCGACTGAAGCCTGCCCGGCGCGGGTCGCTAAGCGTCACCGGCCGGCCCACCGATTCCCGCATCTGCCGATTCAAGCCGCTTTTCGCGACGGAGCCGCGCTCCGCCGATGCCCCGTAAGGAAGATCCGATGAACTGGGTACGCAACCTGAAGATCGCCCCGAAGCTGCTGCTGGCGTTCGGGCTCGTGCTGGCACTGTCGCTGATCCAGGGCGTGTCCTCGTTCCGCGGCCTGTCGTCGCTGGACAACGCCGCGGACGAGATCACCGCGGCGATGCACAGCGTCCGCAACGCCACCCTGCTGCGCGCCCTGGTCGGTGATTACCGCACCCAGGAATACCGCCTGCTCATGCGCGCCAGCGACGACGTCAAGGCCGAGGCGATGTCGCGCCTGGACGAGCTGGCCATCGAGATCGACGAGCTGGAGCGCGCGCAGCTGGAGCTGGTCGCCAGCGAGGAGGAGCGCGCCATGACCGAGCGCGTGATCGAGAGCTGGAAGGCCTTCCATGAAGTCTCCAAGACCGTGCGCGAACTGATCGAGATGGAGCTGGAGGAAGACGCGATCGACTTCCACCTCGGCGATGCCCAGGACGCCTATGTCCTGCTGATCGGCCAGCTCGACTCGCTGGTCGATCTGAATGCCGGCAGCGCGAACATGGCGGCCGAGGCCGCCGATGCGACCTACGTCGCCGCCAGCAGCTCGATCCTGGTGCTGGTGCTGATCGGCATCGCTGCCGGTCTGGGTCTGGCCTGGTTCGTCGCGCGGATGCTCAGCCGCGGCATGCAGGACGCCGTGCGGGTGGCGCGCGAGGTGGCCGGCGGCAAGCTCGACGGCGACATCGTGATCGCCGGCGAGGACGAAGTCGGCGAGCTGATGCAGGCCATGCAGACCATGCAGCGTGACCTGCGCGAGCGGATCGAGCACGATCGCCGCATCGCCGCCGAGAACCTGCGCATCCGCAACGCGCTGGACATGTCCAGCACCAGCGTGATGATCGCCGACATCCAGCGCAACCTGATCTACGCCAACCACGCGGTGGTCGATCTGCTCGACAAGCAGGCCGACGAACTGCGCAAGCGCTACCCCGATTTCGACGCGCACAAGCTGGTCGGCCGCAGCATCGACCTGTTCCACGACAAGCCGGAGCGCTCGGCCGAGGTGCTGGACGCGCTCGACAGCATCCACCGCTCGCAGATCCGGGTCGGCAACGCCTGGTTCGCCCAGACCATCTCGCCGGTGCTCGACGCCAACGGCGAGCGCCTCGGCTTCGTGGTCGAGTGGCGCGACCGCACCGCCGAGATCGCGGTCGAGCGCGAGGTGGCCGAGGTCATCCAGGCCGCTGCGGTCGGCGACTTGGACAAGCGCATCCCGGTCGACGGCAAGCAGGGCTTCTTCCGCCAGCTCGCCGACGGCATCAATGCCATGCTCGACACCAACAAGGCCAGCATCGACGAAGTGCAGCGCGTGCTTGCCGCCCTGGCCAAGGGCGATCTGACCCAGAAGATCGAGGCCGACTTCCAGGGCGTGTTCGGCCAGATGAAGGACGACGCCAACGCCACCGTCGACCAGCTCACCGCGATCGTCGGCGGCATCAAGCAGGCCACCGACGCGATCAACGTTGCCGCCCGCGAGATCGCCTCCGGCAACGCCGACCTGTCCCGCCGCACCGAGCAGCAGGCCGCCTCGCTGGAGGAGACCGCCTCCTCGATGGAGGAGCTCACCTCCACCGTGCAGCAGAACGCCGAGAACGCGCGCCAGGCCAACCAGCTGGCGATCGGTGCCTCCGACGTCGCGGTCAAGGGCGGCAGCGTGGTCGGCGAGGTCGTGGCCACGATGAACGAGATCAACAGCGCGTCGAAGAAGATCGTCGACATCATCGGCGTGATCGACGGCATCGCCTTCCAGACCAACATCCTGGCGCTGAATGCCGCGGTCGAGGCCGCCCGCGCCGGCGAGCAGGGCCGCGGCTTCGCGGTGGTCGCCTCCGAGGTCCGCTCGCTGGCGCAGCGTTCGGCCGAGGCCGCCAAGGAGATCAAGGGCCTGATCGGCGACTCGGTGAACAAGGTCGCCGACGGCACCATGCTGGTCGACCAGGCCGGCAAGACGATGGCCGAGATCGTGACCTCGGTGAAGCGTGTCACCGACATCATGGCCGACATCGCCGCCGCCTCCGACGAGCAGGCCGCCGGCATCGAGCAGGTCAACCAGACCGTCGCCCACATGGACGAGGTCACCCAGCAGAACGCCGCGCTGGTGGAGGAAGCCACCGCCGCCGCCCGCTCGCTGGAGGAGCAGGCGGCCAACCTGGCGCGCGCAGTGTCCGCCTTCCGCCTGTCCGAGCAGCACCTGCACGCGGTGTCGGCGCTGCAGCACGAAGCCGACGCCCTGTTCACCCCAGTGCCGGCCGCCCGGCCGAAGGCCGCGCCGCGGCCCGCCGCCGCGCCGGTCAAGCCGCTGCGGGCCGGCGGCAACGGCAAGTCGCGCGGCAAGGTCGACGCCGACGACCAGCACTGGCAGGAGTTCTGACCGGCACGATCGGGGATCGCGACGAAACGGCGGCCGCGGGCCGCCGTTTCCTTTTCCGGCGAGCGCATGGCGCGGCGCTCGGCCGTCTCGGCCGCTGAGACGGCGGATCGGGCATCATCCCGGGCCATGCCCGCGCCCGACTTCCGCCTCTATCACGGCAACGACCTGGACGTGCTCGCCGGCCTGCTGGCCGCGCAGTTGCGCGTGCCGGCCCAGGGAGCGGGGCCGCTCGACCCGGATCTGATCCTGATCCCGCAGGCGGCGATGAAGCGCTGGCTGGTCAAGGTGCTGGCCGAGCGTCACGGCATCGCGGCGAACCTCGAATTCCTGGCCCCGGGCGAGTTCGTCGGTCGCGTGCTCGCCGCCAATCTGCCCGACGGCGAGGACATCGCCGGTGCCGATCCGGAGGTCCTGCGCTGGCGGCTGTTCGCGGTCCTGCAGGACCGCGACGCGCTCGCTCACCCGGCCCTGGCTGGCGCCTTGGCCGACTACCTCGGCGGCGAGCGGACCGCGCTCAAGGCCTGGTCGCTGGCCGAGAGCCTGGCCGACACCTTCGCCAAGTACCAGGCCTGGCGGCGCGACTGGCTGCTGCGTT
>JBEQAM010000260.1:0-3782 GCA_041640375.1 Rehaibacterium sp.
CGACGAGGAGGTCGATCCGCTGATCGGGTCGCTCTCCTCGGAGACCTCCAGATCGCTGCTGACGGCGCTCCACGAGGACCCCCGGACGGCATCCGAACTCGCCGACACGGTCGACACGTCGCTACAGAACGCGCGCCACCACCTCGACAACCTCCAGGAGGCGGATCTGGTCGAGGTCGCCGAGACGACGGAGGCGACGGCGCGCGGCGCGGCGCTGACGCGTGGCGGCCAAGCGCGGCCAGAGCGCGGCCGGCAGCTCAGGTTCGGGCAGGCCGGCGAGGTAGGCGTGGACGCGCCGATCGCCCTCCTCGGGCGGACGTCGGGCGTCGGTTGCGGGCCTCGGGTTCATGGCGACTCCTCCAGCCAGCCGCGCAAGCGGGCGAGCGCGCGCGACAGGATCGATTTCGACCAGCTCTCGGTATGTCCGAACAGGGCAGCGATCTCCGGGTGCGAATAGCCTTCCATCTGGTGCAGCCAGACCACCGCGCGCGCCTGCGGGCTCAAGCGCGCCAGCAGGCCGAGCGCATCCAGGCGCCGCTCGGTCGAGGGCTCGGCGGCGTCGATCGGCACCTCGTCGAGGTTCAGGGTCGGACGCGCGGCACGCAGCCGGTCGATGGCGAGATTGCTGGCCATCCGCTTGAGCCAGGCGCGCAGCGGCGCGTCGCCGCGGAAGCCGCCCAGGCTCTGCAGGGCCTTGAGAAAGGTGTCCTGCACGATGTCCTCCGCCGTCGCCGGGTCGCCACTGATGCGCAGGGCCAGCGCGTAGATCGCCCGGCCATGCAGACGGTACAGCGCAGCGAAGGCGTCGCCATCCCCCTGGCGTGCCCGCGCCACCAGCGCGGCCTCCTCGATCGCGCTGGCCGGTTCCGCATTCACTCGCGCAAGAGGACGGGACAGGAGGCCGGACCGTCGCGGCCGGCGGACCGGGCGAGGCTGGGAGCGGGTCGGCAAATATCCGGCGGCATCGCAGTTATGATGCCCGCTTCCTGCGGTTTCCTCGCCCCCGCATGCGGATTGCCGTCCTTCTCGTCGCCGCCGTCCTCGGCATGGCCCTCCCGGCCGCACCCGCGGCGGCGGAGTCGTCGCTGCGCGGCGTGCCGCTGGCGCAGCGCTATGCGCCGGAGGACTACGGCGCCAAGCCGCGCAGCTTCGGCGTCGATACCGATGCGGCCGGGCGGCTTTACGTCGCGAACATCGACGGCGTGCTGCGCTTCGACGGCCACGAGTGGCGGCTGCTGACCCTGCCCGGCGGCATGCCGGCGCGCGGCGTGGCACGCGGCCCGGACGGGCGGATGTACGTGGCCAGCTTCGACCACTTCGGTGTGCTGCCGCCGACCGAGGACGACAGCCTGGTCTACGTGGACCTGCGCCCGGCCTTCGGGCTGGAAGGCGACGACGCCCACGTCGGCTTGGTCTGGCAGGTGCGGGCGGCCTCGGACGGGGTGTGGTTCCGCGCCGATCGCGAGCTGTTCTTCTACGCCATGGACCCGGCCCGGCACCGGCGCATCCCGCTGCCGCCGGAAGCCCGTTCGATCTACCTGGCCGAGGACGTGCTCTACCTGCGGGTGGAGGGCATCGGCGTGATGCGGGTGCGCGACGGCGCGCTCGAGCCGTTGCCGGACGCGGCGGCGTTCAGCCACCAGCCGCTGTCGGCGGTGATCGCGCGGCCGCAGGGCCTGCTGCTGGTCGGCTTCGAGGGTTTCTTCCAGGCCGGGCCCGACGGCATCCGCCACCTGCCCGGCGAGGCCGACCGGCTGTTCGCCGAGTCGCCGCCGTTCTCGGCGCAGCTGCTGGCCGACGGCAGCCTGGCGATAGGCAACTTGCGCGGCGAAATCCAGCGTTACGACGCAGCCCTGCGGCTGATCAAGCGCTTTCCCACCGGCAGCTTCGCCATCGAGGCGATGACGCTCGACCGCGAAGGCGGCCTGTGGGCCGCCACCGAGGGCGACCTGCTGCGGCTGCGGCTGCCGGCGCCGTGGTCGCAGTTCGGCGCCCAGCACGGCCTGCGCGGCGTGATCAACGACAGCGAGTGGCACGACGGCGCGCTGTGGCTGGCCAGCACCCGCGGCATCGGCCGGTTGCGGCCGGTGCCGGACGGCCAACCCGTCGCCGAGTGGTTCGACTGGACCGACTTCGAAGGCTACGCACTGCAATCGACCCCCGCCGGGCTGCTCATCGCGCACCGCTTCGGCCTCTACGCGCTCGAGGGCCCGGGCCGGCCGCGCGAGCTGCTGGACGGGCAGGCGCAGGCCGTCTTCCGGCTCGTGCCGTCGCGTCATGATCCGGACCTGGTCTATGCGGTGGGCAGCGACCGGATCTGGCTGCTGCGCCTGGCCGGCGGGCGCTGGTCCCTCACCGCGCAATGGGACAACCCCGGCGCCAACGCCTCGCGGCTAATCGAAACCGCGCCCGGCGAATTCTGGACCGACAACACGCGCGGCGGCCCGCACCGCTTCCGCATCGATCCCGCCAGCGGCCGGCTGCGCGAGCGGCGCGAGTTCGGCACGGCCGACGGCCTGGCGTTGGATCCGCATGCCGGCGTGCTGCTGTACGCCCTGGACGAACGGCTGCACGCGGTGAGCGGCGAGCGCGGTCATGTGCTGCAGGGCGAGCGCTTCATCCCCGACGAGAGCGCGCTGCTGTCGCGGGTGGAGCGGCCCGGCGAGCTGGAGGTGGTGTCGACGCCGCACGGCGACTTCGCCTGGACCTCGCGCAAGCTGCTGCTGCGCCCGCCGGGCCGCAGCGACTGGGAAAGCGTGCGCTTCGACGACGGTGCACGGCGCGGCTTCGTCGGTGTCCGCCTCGGCAGCGACGGCGTGCTCCGCGTCTCGACCTGGACCGCGCTGTTGCAGTACCAGCCCGGCGAGCCGGTCCTGCCGGCCGCGCCCTTGCAGGTGAGCTTCGCCGCCGCCGAGCTGCACACCAACGATGACGTGGTCCAGCCGCTGCCGGTGCGCGGCGGATCGCCGGTGAGCGTGCCCGCCGGCGCGCTCCTGCACTTGCGTTTCGCGGTGGTGACGATGGCGCCGGACGTCGAGTTCCGCTACCGCGTCCCCGGCATGACCCGCGACTGGTCGCCGTGGTCTGGCGAACGTCAGCTCGGCATCCGCGTCAGGCCGGGCGACTGGCGGTTGGAGGTGGAGGCGCGCGCCCGCGACGGCCGTCCGATCGCCCCGGCGCACTACGCCTTCCACGGCCAGCCGCGCTGGCACGAGACGCTGTGGGTGCGCGGCTTCGGCGCGCTGGCGACGCTCGGTCTGCTGCTGCTGATCACCCAGGGCCTGGCCTTCCTGCGCACACGCCGCTTCCGCAAGGCCAACCTCCGGCTCGAGCACCGCATCGCCGAGCGCACCCGCGAGCTGGAGGAGGCCAACCGCAAGCTGGCCGAGCTGGCGGTCGAGGATCCGCTCACCGGCGTCGCCAACCGGCGCGCACTGGAGCAGGGCCTGCTGCGCGAGTGGCACCGCTGCCTGACCTTGCAGCGGCCGCTGGCGGTGCTGATGATCGATGTCGACCATTTCAAGCGCTACAACGACGAGCACGGTCATCTCGAGGGCGATGCCATGCTGCGCCGTGTCGGTGGGTGCCTGCGGGCCGCGCACGATCCGGTCGGCGAGCTGCTGGCGCGCTACGGCGGCGAGGAGTTCGCGCTGCTGTTGCCCGGCGTCCACCTGGCCGACGCCCAGCGCCGCGCCGAGGCACTGCGCCAGCGCTTCGACCAGCCCGACTGTCCGGTCACCGTGAGCATCGGCGTCGCCGCCCAGGTGCCGGGGCCGCACGAC
>JBEQAM010000261.1:0-3782 GCA_041640375.1 Rehaibacterium sp.
CGACGCCATCCGCCACGCGGCGGTCGAGCGCGCGCTGCGGCTGCTGCATCTGATCGCCGGCGTCAGTTACTACAAGGCGGCGGTGCCGGCGGAGATCCGCGTCGAGTCCCATGCCATCGACGCCGATACCGCGGCGCTGCTGACCTCGATCTACGAGAACGGGCTGGGCGAGTTCGCCTACCGCAACGGGCTGAGCCTGCGCGGGAAGATCCGCTTTTCGGCATCGCCCGCCTCGTCCGCAGGCGGCGTGGGCGAGGGCATCGCTTCGGGCGACATCGTGACATCCTCGCGCGCGCTGGTCGCCATCGGCGGGGGCAAGGACTCGCTGGTCAGCATCGAGGCCTTGCGCGCCGCCGGCGTCGACCAGACGGTGGCCTGGATCGGTGGCTCGCAATTGATCCGCGCCTGCGCCGAGCGTACTGGCCTGCCGGTGCTCAACATCGGCCGCCAGCTCGCCCCGGAGTTGTTCGAGTACAACCGGCAGGGTGCCTACAACGGCCACATCCCGGTGACTGCGGTGAATTCGGCCATCCTGGTGCTGGCCGCGCTGCTGCACGGGCACGGCCAGGTGGTGTTCTCCAACGAGCGCTCGGCCAGCTATGGCAGCCTGATTCCGGGCACCGGCGAGGTGAACCATCAGTGGTCGAAAGGCTGGGACTTCGAGCGCGCCTTCGGCGAATACGTCGAGCGCCATGTCGCCGGCGGCCTGCATTACTACTCGCTGCTGCGGCCGTGGTCGGAGCTGGCGGTGGCGCGCGCCTTCGCCCGGCTCGACCGCTACGACGCGCATTTTTCCAGTTGCAACCGCAACTTCCACATCCTCGGCGAGCGCCCGGCCAGCCGCTGGTGCGGGCAGTGCCCGAAGTGCCACTTCGTGTTCCTGGCGCTGGCGCCGTTCATGCCCAAACCGCGGCTGGTGGCCATCTTCGGGCGCAACCTGCTCGACGAGCCGGCGCTGGCCCCGGCCTTCGACGCGCTGATCGAGTACCGCGACCACAAGCCGTTCGAGTGCGTGGGCGAGGGCAGGGAGTCGCGTGCCGCCTTCATGACGCTGGCGCAGTCGCCGGCCTGGCGCGAGGATGCGCTGGTGGCCCGCTTCGCCCGCGAGATCGCTCCGCAATTGGCCGTCCACCCGCGATCCGGTGACGGGCTCGACTTGGCAAGCCTGCTGCCGGCATCGGACACTCACCGGATTCCCGGGGATCTTTGGGGCAGGATCCGTGCGCATCTCGGAGCTTGAGGGGCGTCGCGTCGCGTTGTGGGGCTACGGCCGCGAGGGCCGGGCGGCCCTGGCGGCCTTGCGCTGGCGTCTGCCGCGCCAGCCGCTGACCCTGTTCTGCGGACGCGACGAAGCCGGCGAGGCGCTGGCGCTCGACGACCCGGCGCTGACCATCGACACCCAAGTCAGCGCCGACAAGCTGGCCGCCTTCGAGTTCGTCATCAAATCGCCCGGCATCAGCCCCTACACCTCGCCCGCCGCCGACGCGGCGATGCTGGGCGCGCGCTTCATCGGCGGCACCGCGCTGTGGTTCGGCGAGCACGGCGCCGACGCGCGCACGATCTGTGTCACCGGCACCAAGGGCAAGAGCACCACCACCGCGCTGGTCGCCCACCTGCTGCGCGCCGGCGGCCACCGCACCGCGCTGGCCGGCAACATCGGCCTGCCGCTGCTGGAGCTGCTCGATCCGGTGCCGCCGCCGGAGTACTGGGCGATCGAGCTGTCCAGTTACCAGACCGGCGATGCGGTCGCGCCCGAGGTGGCGGTGGTGCTCAACCTGTTCCCCGAGCATCTGGACTGGCACGGCACCGAACAGCGCTACATCGACGACAAGCTGGCGCTGGTGACCCGTGCCAAACCCAAACACGTGGTGCTCAACGCCACCGACCCGCGGCTGGCGCACTTGTCGCTGCCGGGTGCGCAGGTGCACTGGTTCAACACGCCGACCGGCTGGCACCTGCGCGAGCATGTGATCTACCGCGGCGGCGAGGTGGTGCTCAACACCCGCCATCTGCCGCTGCCCGGGCGGCACAACCGCATCAACCTGTGCGCCGCGCTGGCGGCGATCGAGGCGATGGGGCTGGATGCGGCCGCGCTGGCGCCGCAGGCGGCCAGTTTCGTGCCGCTGCCGCACCGGTTGCAGTCGCTGGGCGCGCGCGGCGGCATCGAGTTCGTCAACGATTCGATCAGCACCACGCCCTACGCCAGCCTGGCCGCCATGGACTGCTTCAAGGGCCGGCCGGTCGCCATCCTGGTCGGCGGCTACGACCGCGGCCTGGACTGGGGCGTGTTCGCCGACCGCATCGCCCACGACCCACCGCGCATGGTGGTGACGCTGGGCCAGAACGGCCCGCGCATCGCCGAGCGGCTGCGGCCGCTGGCCAACAACGGCCGCTTCCAGATCGCCGAGGCCTTGGAACTCGACGAAGCCGTCGAGCTGGCGCGCCGGGCGCTCGATCACCAGGGCGTGCTGCTGCTGTCGCCGGGGGCGCCGAGCTTTCCCCGCTACCGCGATTACGCCGAACGTGGCCGCCACTTCGCCCAGGTCTGCGGCTTCGATCCCGACGCGATCTGCGCGATTCCCGGCCTCGGCATCCATTGAGGGAGGGGCGCGGCGGTCGTGGTGTCCGCTTCCACCGGCGCGCTCATTGCCACCCCGGGCGCGTCGGCCGGGCGATCCGCCGGCGTACACTCGTGGCCAGACTCGAAACCGGGAGACTGCCATGCGCATCCTGCTCGCCCTGCTGCTTGCCCTCGCTGCCGCGCCGCTGGCGGCCGCGCCCAGGGCCGAACCGGTCGAGTGGACCGATGGCGACACCAGCTTCAGCGGCTTTCTGGTCTACGACGATGCCTCCGCCGCGCCGCGGCCGGGGCTGGTGATGGTGCCCAACTGGATGGGCGTCACCGACTCGGCGGTGGAGAAAGCCAAGGCCGTCGCCGGCGACCGCTACGTGGTGCTGGTGGCCGACATGTACGGCAAGGGCGTGCGCCCGGCCAACGCGCAGGAGGCGGGCCGGGCCGCGGGCGCGGTGCGTGGCGATGCCGCCCTGATGCGCCGCCGCGCCGCGGCCGCGCTGGCGGCGCTCCAGGCGCAGGCGGGGAAGGCGCCGCTGGATGTCTCGCGACTGGGCGCATTCGGTTTTTGCTTCGGCGGCACGGTGGCGCTGGAACTGGCGCGCGCCGGGGCCGATCTCGCCGGGGTGGTCAGCCTGCACGGCGGCCTGACCACGCAGGCGCCGGCGCGGGCCGATACGCTGCGGGCACGGGTGCTGGTGCTCAACGGCGCCGACGACCGTGCGGTGACCGCCGAGCACATCGCCGGCTTCGAGCGTGAGATGCGCGAGGCCGGCGCCGACTGGCAGTTCGTCAATTTCGGCGGTGCGGTGCACTGCTTCGCCGAGGCCGATGCGGGCGACGACCCGGCCAGCAACTGCCGTTATCACGCACCATCGGCGCAGCGCGCCTACCGGATGCTGCACGATTTCTTCGCCGAGGCCTTCACCGCGCGGTAGCGGCGGCGCTTGCCGGCAAGCGGCCTCAGTGGTCGCGCTCGACCGCGTAGCGGGCCAGGCCGCGCAGGGCGGCCAGCCAGTCGCTTTCGGGCAGGCCTTCGAGCGCGGCTTCGGCGGCGCGGGCGTAAGCCAGGGCGCGCTGGCGGCTGTAGCCGATGCCGCCGGTGGTCTCGATGGCGCGCAGCACCTCGGGCATCGCCGTGGTGTCGCCCTGCTCGATGGCGGCGCGCAGGCGGCCGCGGGTGGCCTCGTCGCTGTGGGCGAGGGCGTGG
>JBEQAM010000262.1:0-3771 GCA_041640375.1 Rehaibacterium sp.
CGCGATGCTGCTGATCGGCGGCTTCTTCTCGCTGGTCGGCTCGATCGGCCTGGCGCGGCTGTCCGACTTCTTCCGCCGCCTGCACGGCCCGACCAAGGCGACCACGCTGGGCGTCGGCGGCGTCCTGATCGCCGCGATGTTGTACCATGGTCTGATCGAGGGAAGCTGGGGCTTCCGCGAACTGCTCATCACGCTGTTCCTTTTCCTGACCGCGCCGGTCAGCGCGCACATGCTGGCGAAGGCGGCGATGGCGCAGGCGGCCCCCACCCGACGGCCCGCCCCCATTCCGCCATGCCCCCCGACCCGAACAAGCTCCACGCCGACCACCACCACGCAGGCGCCGCCTCCCGACTCGGCTGGCTCGCGCTGATCCCACTGTCCGTGTTCGCGCTGGCCCTCGGCCAGCTCGGGCGGGAGGCCGACGCGCTCGCGTTCGTCGTCCCCTGGATCCCCTCGCTGGGGATCGATCTCGCCTTCCGCCTCGACGGCCTGTCGCTGCTGTTCGTGCTGCTGATCAGCGGCATCGGCACGATGGTGCTGATCTACGCCGGCGGCTACATGGCCGGCATCGCGCAACGCGAGCGGCTGTTCGCGCTGCTGCTGCTGTTCATGGTGGCGATGCTCGGCTGCACGACCAGCGACAACCTGCTGTTGCTGTTCGGATTCTGGGAGCTGACCAGCCTGACCTCCTTCCTGCTGGTCGGCTTCAAGCACGAGTACGAGAGCGCGCGCAAGTCCGCGCAGCAGGCGCTGATGGTCACCGCCGGCGGCGGGCTGGTGCTGCTGGCCGGCTTCATCCTGCTCGGCCAGGCGGCCGGCACCTACACGATCTCCGAACTGGTGACGAACGCCGAGGCCTGGCGCGACGACCCGCTGGTCAAGCCGGCGCTGATCTGCCTCTTCGTCGGCGCCTTCACCAAGTCGGCGCAGCTGCCGTTCCACTTCTGGCTGCCGAACGCGATGGCGGCGCCGACGCCGGTCAGCGCCTACCTGCACTCGGCGACGATGGTGAAGCTCGGCGTCTACCTGCTGGCGCGGCTGGACCCGGCCTTCGACGGCGTGGCGATGTGGCATGACGTGCTGGTGACCATTGGCGCGATCACCGCCGCCTGGTCGATGCTGCTGACCCTGCGCGAGCGCGATCTCAAGCGCATCCTGGCCTGGTCGACGGTGTCGGCGCTGGGCACGCTGGTGATGCTGATCGGCCTGCCCGACGGCGATGCCGCCGCCGCGGTGGCCGCCTTCCTGCTCACCCACGCGCTGTACAAGGCGCCACTGTTCTTCGTCGCCGGCAACATCGACCACTGCACCGGCACCCGCAACATCGACCACCTCGCCGGCCTGGCGCGGGCGATGCCGTGGACCGCCGCTGCCGCCGCGCTGGCGGCGATCTCGATGGCCGGCATGCCGTTCTCGCTCGGCTTCGTCGCCAAGGAGCTGATCAAGATCTCCAAGAGCGAGGCCGGCGTGTTCGCCTGGGTCAGCTACTCGGGCGTGTTCGTCAACGTGATCGCGGTGGCGGTGGCCTCGGTGGCGGCGATCCGGGTGTTCTGGCACCGCGGCGGCGCGCCGGTGCCGGAGGAAATCCGCGAGGCCGGCTGGGCGATGCGCCTGCCGCCGGTGCTGATCGCCGCGCTGGGCCTGGTGTTCGGCCTGTGGACCGGCCTGCTCGATCCGCTGCTCGGCGCCGCCGCGCAGGCGATCCACCCGGCGCTGACGACGATGCCCGCCTCGCTCGGCCTGGAGGACACCGAGGCGTTGCAGGCGATCGCGCTGGCGGTGCTGCTCGGCATCGTCGTATTCGTGCTGTGGGACCGCATCCACCACCTGCTCGAGCGCCTGATGCAGCCGCTCGACCGGCTCGGTGCGCAGGCCTGGTACGGCCGCCTGCTGCTGGCGATCCCGGCCCTCGCCGGCATCCTCACCCGCGCCTTGCAGAGCGGCCGCCTGAGTCGCTACACGCTGCTGTGTCTGGGCTTCGTGATCGCGCCGGTCGCGCTCGCGCTGGCGCTGCCGGGCGCCTTCGCCCTGCCGGCGATGCAGGCACCGAGTCTGGCGCTGGTGGGGGCCAGCGCGCTGCTGATCGTCGCCTCGATCGCCGCCTGCCTGGTGCGCGACGCCTTCGTGATGCTGCTGGTCAGCGGCTTCGTCGGCCTCGGCTCGGCGCTGGCCTTCCTGTTCCTGCAGGCGCCGGACCTGGCCTTCACCCAGTTCGCGGTCGAGGTCGCCTTCGTGGTGGTGATCGCCTCGATCCTGCTGCGCCTGCGCCACCTCGGCCTGAGCGCGCACGACGACTCACCGGCGCTGCCGCGCGCGGTGGTCGCCTTCGCCACCGCCGGCGTGCTCACGGCGTTGCTGTTGGCCGCCACCGCCGGGCCGCTCGACAGCACCGTGCCCGACACGCTCGCCGCGCTGAGCGTACCCGAAGCACACGGGCGCAACGTGGTCAACGTGATCCTGGTCGATTTCCGCGCCGTCGACACGCTGGGCGAGATCGCCGTGGTCGCGCTGGCCTTCGCCGGCACGCTGCCGCTGTTCGCCCTGCTGCGCCGGCGTAAGGAGAAAGCCGCATGAGCCCGCGTTCGCTGATCCTGGACACGCTCGCGCGGCTGCTCTACCCGATGATGCTGCTGGCCGCGGTGGTGATCCTGCTGCGCGGCCACAACGAGCCCGGCGGCGGCTTCATCGGCGGCATGGTGGCGGTCAGCGCCACCGCGCTGCTCGCCGTCGCGCGCGGCACCGACGGCGCGCTGCGTGCACTGCCACTGCCGCCGTTGCCGCTGGCCGCCGGCGGCGTGCTGCTCGGCCTGCTCAGCGGCGTGCCGGCACTGCTGCTCGGCCACGGCTACATGACCCACCTGTGGGCCACACTGCCGCTGGGCTTCACCGAGTTCGCCGTTTCCACCGTGCTGCTGTTCGACATCGGGGTGTTCTTCGCGGTCTGGGGCGCGCTCGGCGGCCTCTGCGCCGAGGCCATCGGCTTGGACGAGGAGGCCGGCGCATGAGCTGGGTGTTCGCACTCGCGCTGTTCGCGGCCATCGCCGCCGGGGTGTTCCTGGCGCTCTCGCGCAACCTGCTGCGCTGCGTGATCGGGGTGTCGATCGTCGGCTCGGCGATCAACCTGTACCTGTTCGCCGCCGGCCGCCTCGGCGCCACCGCGCCGCCGCTGGTGCCGGCCGGAACGGAACGGCTGCTGGAAGGCGCCGCCAACCCGCTGCCGCAGGCGCTGGTGCTGACCGCCATCGTGATCGGCTTCGCCCTGACCTGCTTCTCGCTGGTGCTGGCGCTGGCGATCAAGCAACGCACCGGCAGCGCCGACACCGACACCCTCCGCCACGCCGAACCGCCGGAAGGCGCCGACGGCAAGCCGACGCCGCTGAACGACCGGGAGGACTGACATGGACGCCTTCCTGCTGATCGCCCCGGTGATCGTGCCGCTGGGCACCGCCCTCCTGACCGCCCTGCTCGCCGCACGCCCGCGCGCCGCGCAGGCGCTGAGCCTGCTCGGCGCGATTGCGCTGCTCGGCTGCGCGCTGGCGCTGACGGTGCGGGTGATCCGGGACGGCACGCTGCGCGGCAGCTTCGGTGGCTGGGACGCGCCGTTCGGCATCGAGTTCGCCGCCGATCCGCTCGGCGCCAGCATGGTGCTGATCACCGCACTGATGGGCGTGGCCTGCCTGCTGTTCCAGCGCTCCGACGCCGATCCGGCGCCGGAGCGCCCGACCCTGCACCCGCTGATCCATGCCCTGCTGGCCGGCGTCGGGGGGGCCG
>JBEQAM010000263.1:0-3756 GCA_041640375.1 Rehaibacterium sp.
CGCCGTGCCCGGGTCGCCCTGCCCGGCGGCATGCTCGACATCGACTGGCCCGCCGACGATGCCCCGGTACGCATGACCGGCCCGGCCGCATTCGTTTTCGAAGGAGAATGGAATCCGTGAGCGATATCGACCGCGACCTGGAAAAACTCAGCGCCCACGAGGTGGCCGCCTGGCTGCGCCGCCACCCACGTTTCCTGGAGCAGTTCACCGACCTGGCGCTGAGCCTGGTGGTGCCGCGCGAGGAGGGCAAGACCACCTCGCTGGCGCATTACCAGCTCGAAGTGCTGCGCGACAAGAACCGCGAACTCAACCGTCGCCTGCACGAGCTGTTCCACAACGCCCAGGAGAACGAGCGCCTCACCGTCCGCACCCACCAGTTGACCCTGGCGCTGATGCGCCAGCGCAGCGCCGCCGACACGCTGCGGGCGATGGTCGCGGTGCTGGGCGAGGACTTCCAGGGCGACGCGGTGAGCGTGGTGCTGCATGCACCGGTCGCCGGCCTGGAGGACGCGCCCTGGCTGCAGGTCATCGCCCGCGATGCCGCCGTGCTCGAACCCTTCCGCACCTTCTTCGCCGAGGGCGAGCCGCTGTGCGGCCGGTTGCAGCCGGAGAAGACCGCGCTGCTGTTCGGCGAGCGCCAGGACGAGGTGCAGTCGACCGCGCTGCTGCCACTGGGCATCCGCGGCATGCTCGCGGTCGGCAGCCACGACCCCAACCGCTTCTACCCCGGCATGGGCACGCTGTTCCTGCGGCTGATGTCCGAGGCGCTGCTGGCAGCGCTGGAGCGCTTCGACGGCGAGTGAGATGGGCGCCGACACGCCACTGGCGGCCGCGGTCGAGGCGTTCCTGCGCCACCTCGAAGTCGAGCGACGGATGTCGGCGCACACCGTCGTCAATTACCGCCGCGACCTGGCCGCGCTGGTCGGCTGGATGGACGCCAACCGTCTCGCCCACTGGCGCGAGCTGCGCCCGGATCACCTGCGCGCCTTCGTCGCCAGCGAGCATCGCCGCGGCCTGTCCGGCAAGAGCCTGCAGCGGCGGCTATCGGCCTGCCGCAGCCTGTTCCGCCATCTCGAGCGCGAGGATCTGATCGACGCCGACCCGGCCACCGGCATCCGCGCGCCCAAGGCGCCGCGCAAGCTGCCGCAGGTGCTCGACGCCGACGAGATGACCCGACTGGTCGAGCTGCCGCCGGAAGGCGCGCTGGGCCTTCGCGACCGCGCCATGCTGGAGCTGTTCTATTCCTCCGGCCTGCGCCTGTCCGAGCTGTGCGCACTGCGCTGGGACGCGCTCGACCTGGTCGAGGGGCTGGTGCGGGTCACCGGCAAGGGCGGCAAGGTGCGCCTGGTGCCGGTCGGCCGCCATGCCCGCGAGGCGCTGGCGGCCTGGCGGAGCCAATGCGATGCCAGGCCCGATGCGCCAGTGTTCCCCGGCCGCGGCGGCGTGCCGATCTCGCCGCGCGCGGTACAGCTGCGGCTGCGCAAACTGGCCCGGCGGCAGGGCATCTGGAAGCGCGTGCACCCGCACCTGCTGCGGCACAGCTTCGCCAGCCATCTGCTCGAATCCTCCGGCGACTTGCGCGGGGTGCAGGAGCTGCTCGGCCATGCCGACATCGCCACCACCCAGATCTACACCCATCTGGACTTCCAGCATCTGGCCCGCGTGTACGACGCCGCCCATCCGCGCGCGCGCCGCAAACGGTGAGCACCGCCCGCGTCCGGGTCAAGGCAGATCGAACAGCATGACCTCGGCCTCGCCGTGGGCCGCGATCCGAAGCTCGTCCCGACCGCTCACGCCCAGGCCATCGCCCGCGCCCAGGGTCAGGCCACCACACTCGAGCTCGCCGCGTGCCACCTGCAGCCAGGCGCGACGACCGGCCGCCACGGCGTGCTCGACGGCCTGCCCGGCGATCAGGCGCGCCGCGTACAGGCGCGCATCCTGGCGCAATCCGATCGCGCCGACCGCATCGGCCATGGCGCACGGCGCGGCCAGCAGACACCAGCGCCCAGCCAGCGCCTCGGGCGCAAACGCGCGCTGGGCATACCCGGGCGGCGTGTTGGAGCGGTCCGGCTGCAGCCAGATCTGCAGGAAATGCACCGGCGCGTCGCTCGCCGCGTTGAACTCGCTGTGCTCGATGCCATACCCGGCGCTCATGCGCTGCAGCTCCCCGGGACGGATCGATCCGCCGCCGCCGGCATTGTCGCGGTGCTCCAGCGTCCCGGACAGCACCCAGGTGAGGATCTCCATGTTGGCGTGGCTGTGCGGCGGGAAGCCCGCGCCCGGCGCGACGCGATCCTCGTTGAGCACACGCAGCGGTCCGAAGCCCAGCCACTGCGGGTCGTAGTAATGACCGAACGAGAACGCATGCCGGCTGTCCAGCCAGTCGGTCCGGGTGCGGCCGCGCGACGCCGCCGGGCGGTGCAGGCGATGGCTCATTCCTGCACGGGCGCCGCTTCGAGGTTGATACGGATACCGATGTCGGCACCGATCCGGCCGGCCAGGTAGTCCATGCCCCAGGCGGTGCGGTCGAGCCGCCCGGTGGCGGTGAAGCCGGCGTAGGGCGTGCCGCGGAACGGATGGCTGCCGATCTGGTTGATCTTCACGTCCAGCACCACCGGCAGGGTCCTGCCGAGCATGGTCAACTCACCGTGGAGCTTGAGCGCATCCTCGCCGACGCGCTCGACGGCGGTGCTGACGAAACGCAGCTCGGGATGGTTCTCGACATCGAAGAAATCCGAATTGCGCAGATGGGCGTTGAGGCGGTCGTGGTTCATGTCCACGCTGTCGGCGCGGATCGTCGCGCGCACCGAGGAACGGGTGAGATCCTCGCGGTCGAGCATCAGCTCGCCCTCGACCACGCGGAACTGGCCGGTGAGCTCGGTGAAGCCGAGGTGGTCGACGGTGAACAGCACCTGCGTGTGCGCCTTGTCGAAGGCCCAGCGCTCGGCGGCCGGCGACGGCGCGGCCAGGCCCAAGGTGAAGGCGGCGAGGAAAAGACTCCGGAACATGGCGTTCTCCACGGACAAGGACGAGGGGATGGCGGCGCGCGGGCGGAGCGGCGCCCGGGACCGAGCTTGCCGGCCCGCGAGTGAAGCCAGTGTAAGCCTGCTGCCGACGCGGCGCAGCCGGCGGCGCGTCATGCGCTACGCGCGCGACGCCGATGCACCGCCGCAGGCTAGACTCCGCGCATGACGACCGCCTCCACGCACGCCACCTGGGTCATCAGCGACGGTGCCGCCGGCAACGAGCGGCAGGCGCTGGCGCTGGCCGAAGCGCTCGGCGACGCCGCGCCGCGGGTCTGGCGGCTGCGCACGCGATACCCGTGGCGCGGGCTGGCGCCGCATCGGCTGCCCGGCGCACAGGCTGCCTTCGGCCGCGAGTTCATGCAGGCGCTGGCGGCGCCGCCCGCGCTGGCGATCGGCTGCGGCCGCCAGGCCGCGCTGGCCACGCGCCTGCTGCGCGAGCGCGGCGTGCCGGTGGTGCAGATCCTGAATCCGCGCATCGGCACCGCGCACTGGGACGTGGTGGTGACGCCGACGCACGACGCTCTGACCGCCGCCAATGTGGTCAGACTCAGCGGCAGCCTGCACCCGATCGACGATGCCTGGCTGGCACGCGCGCGGCGCGAGTTCGCGCGGTTCGCCGCCCGGCCGGCGCCGCGCATCGGCCTGCTGCTGGGCGGGCCGGTCCGCGCCGCGCGACTCGACGCGGCCTGGTGGGACGGGCTGGCGGAAATGCTGATGCACTGGCTGGAGC
>JBEQAM010000264.1:0-3732 GCA_041640375.1 Rehaibacterium sp.
TGGTGATGTCGACCTGGCCACCGCCGAAGTTGACCGCGTACAGGCCCTTGTCCACCGAAGCGATGATCTCCGCCGGGTCATGCGCACCTGGCAGCATGTAGGTGTTGGTCATGCGCGGCATCGGCACATGCGCATAGGAGTCACGCCGGCCATTGCCGGTCGGCTGCATGGTCATCAGGCGGGCGTTCTGGCGATCCTGCATCAGGCCGACCAGGCGGCCGTCCTCGATCAGCACGGTGCAATGCGTCGGCGTGCCCTCGTCGTCGACGTTGAGCGAGCCGCGCCGGCCGGCCAGAGTGCCGTCGTCGACGATGGTGACGCCCGGCGCCGCCACGCGCTCGCCGATGCGGCCGGCATAGGTGCTGGTGCCCTTGCGCGCGAAGTCGCCCTCCAGGCCATGGCCGACCGCCTCGTGCAGCAGCACGCCCGGCCAGCCTGGGCCGAGCACCACCGGCATCACGCCAGCCGGTGCGTCGTCGGCCTCGAGGTTGACCAGCGCCTGACGCAGCGCCTCGCGTGCCCAGGCCTGCGGCCTGCCGCCGGCGAACAGCTCGGCATAACCGTAGCGGCCACCCCCACCGGCATAGCCCTGCTCGCGGCGACCGCCCTGCTCGACGATCACCTGCACGTTGAAGCGCACCAGCGGCCGCACGTCGGCGGCGAGCACGCCGTCGCTGCGCGCCACCAGCACGGTGTCGACGCCGCCGGCCAGGCTCACGATGACCTGCTTCACCCGCGGGTCGGCGTCGCGCAAGAAGCGATCGACCTCGCGCAATGCCTGGATCTTGGCGGCGCTTTCCATGCCGTCCACCGGATCGAGCGGCTCGTACAGGCCATGCGTGCCGGCGCGCGCCAAGTGGTGGTGCGTCCCGGACCGCCCCTGGCGCGCGATCGCGCGCGCCGCGCCGGCGGCCTCCAGCAGCGCCCCCGGCGCGATCTCGTCGGAATAGGCGAAGCCGGTCTTCTCGCCGCTGATCGCGCGCACGCCCACGCCCTGCTCGATCGAATGCGCGCCGTCCTTGACGATGCCGTCCTCGACCATCCAGCTCTCGCGGCGCGAATGCTGGAAGTACAGGTCGCCGAACTCGACGCCCGGCCCCAGCAGCGTGCCGAAGGCGCGGTCGAGGTCGGACACCGCCAGCCCGGCGGGGCACAGCAGGCGGGTTTCGGCGATGAGGAGGCTGTCGGTCATGTGCTGGGAAATCGCAAATGGGGAATCGAAAATCGGCGCCTGTGCCGGGCGTTGCGCGGGCTGGCGGCCCCGTGGCCGATCATCGTCATGGTCGCGGATGCGCAGCAGGGCGGCATTGCGCGAACAGCATACGTCAGGCGGTGGTGAAGATTGGGGCGAGGGCGCGGGATTTCACGGCGAGCCGGGGCCGTTTTCCGCGCTGGCGGCGGGCTTGGGCGGACCGCGCTCGATCACTTCCACCTGCGGCGACTTCCATGCGCCGGTGACGTGGTAGACGGTGCGCGAGATTTCCTTGAACGGACGGTTGAGCAGGGCCTGCGCCACCGCGCCGATCGCCGCGCCGGCCGGGCCGCCGGTGAGCGCCCCCACCACCGGCAGCACGCCGCCGGTCTTGGGCAGCACCTCGATGGTCTGATCGTAGTCCTGCGCCTTGAGCCCGGCGCGACCGCGCACGCGGATCTCGGCGGCCGGCCCGTCGACCAGCAGGTCGTCGGTGACGGCGTCGCCGCCGCCCAGCACGAAGCTGCCGCCGATGCGGTTGAAGCTCAGGCCCTGGCCGAAGAAATCGCTGAAGTCCAGGATCAGCCGGCGCGGCAACTCGGCCAGTGACACCAGGCCAAGCAGGCGGCCGGCGCCGGGTTCGATTTCGAGGATGCGGCCTTGGCCGACGTCGATGTCCAGGCTGCCCTCGACGATCTCCAGCCCGAACGCGGCCGGCGAGCCGGGCCAGCCGGCGATCAGCCGCGCCTGGGTGCGGCCGCCCTCGACCATGCCGGCGAAGCCCAGCGCCGAGAGCATCTGGCCGAGGCTGTCGGCCTGGAAGTCGACCGAGAAACGTGAATAGCTCTGCCCACCGATCCGGCCCCAGTGGCCGCCGGCGGTGATGCGCTGGGTCGGCGCCTCGGTCTCGAAGCGCTGCACGTGCAGGCCCTCGGGCGTCGGATAGGTTTCCAGCCGCGCCCGTCCCAGCCGCGCCTCGCCGAAGCGCAGATCGGCCACGCTCAAGCGCAGCGGCGGCACCCCGGCCGGGTCGCCGTCGTAGGTGGACGCGCGCGCCGGCCGACCGCTCGGCCAGTGCAGGCGGGCGAACTCGCCGACGATGCCCCGGTCGATATCCGACGGGATCTCCAGCCAGCCGTCCAGCTCGGGGCCATCGACCCGCAGGCGCACGCGCTCACTGTCGCGCTCCATGCGCAGACGGGTATCGACGAAGGCGCGATCGAGCAGGTCCAGCTCGCCGGCCGACACATCGATGGCGCGGATGCGCGCCCCGCCGGTGCCTTCGCCGGCCAGCGCCGCCCAGCCGGCGATGTCCATCACCGGCACCTGACCGGTGATCAGCAGCCCCGGTTCATCGCCCGGCGGCTCGGCGGCATGGCCGAAAGTCAGCACGCCGTCCAGCGCGCCGTCCCCGCGCATCCGGCCGCGCAGGTGCATGAGCTGGCCCAGGCTCACCCGCAGCTCGCCGGCCTCGACCGGCAGCGGCGTGTCCACCGTCAGCGCCAGGGCGTCGTCCACGCCCTTGCGGAGCGGGGCAGGGAATTCCAGCGCGATGCCGACCAGGTTGGAGCGTACCCGCAGCCGTGGCGGTGGCGCCTGGCCGCCGCCGAGCGCTGCGGGAATGCGCACGCCCACCGTCCAGTCGGCACGCCCCGGCATGGCCGACGCCAGCCAGTCCAGCGCCGGGTAGCGTGCGGTCAGCGCGCTGGCCGGGAAACGACCGCGCAGACTGGCCTCGGCGGCCAGCTCCGGCGTGGAGGTGAAGCCGCCGACCGCCAGACTCAGACTGCCGATGTCCTCGTCCAGCCGCACCGACAATTCCTCGGCGGCGAAACCATCCTCGCTGAAGCGCACCCGGCCACTGGCGCGGCTGAAATCGAGGTTCCAGCGGGCGTCGGCCAAGCGCGCATCGGCCAGATCGACGGTGCCGCGCAGCCGGGTCTGACCGAGCTCGCGCCGGAGCGGGATCGCTAGATCCCGCGCCACCTTGCCGCGGCCGCCGATCTGCAAGGCCTCGATGTGTTCGCCGTAGCGCGCGCGCAGCGGGCTCTGGCGGAGCACGCCGAGCAGCTGCGCGCCGCTGCCTTCACCCTCGATCCGAAGATCCAGCAGCGGGGCCCGGTAATCGGCGATGCCGCCGTCCACGCGATCGATGACGACACCGCCCAGCTCGCCGTGACCTTCCAGCGAGAAGCCGGTGCCGGTGAAGCGGGCGGTGCCCCCGAGCCGCTGCGCGCGCGGCCAGTCGGGCTGGAAACGCAGGGTGATGTCCTCGATGTGTGCGACCGCCTCGAAGCGGCCCTCGTGGTTGCGGAACGGCCAGTCGTCGAGGTCGCCGCTGAGCACCACCTCGCCGCGGGCGACGCGGCCGTCCTCGATGGCGGTGTTCAGCCATTCCACCGCCGCGTCCGGCATCTGGTGCAGCACCCAGAAGCGCTTGGCGGCGGTGGCCGGGCCGGCGTCCACCGTCGCCGCCAGATCCAGGCGCGGCCGACGACCCTGGCCGTCGAAGCGCATCTCGCCGCGCGCGGTGGCGGCAT
>JBEQAM010000265.1:0-3721 GCA_041640375.1 Rehaibacterium sp.
GACCTCCGCTGCGCCGGCAAACGGCCGCCGGGAACCTGGGCGCCATCGGCCTGGTCCAAGCCCGCAGTTCGCCGATACCCCGTCGGCGAGGGCCAGGTGACTGTCCCAAGTGACTGTCCCGTAAGTGGAAATCACCGGCCCGACCCAAACCTTTAGCACTCGTCAGGGGCGAGTGCTAGACTCCGGAGCCATGACCGAGATGACTGCTCTGAACACGGCCCTGGTGGCCAACAATCTGCCGATCCCCAGCGCGCTGGGTTCGCTGGACGCGTACATCAGCGCCGTCAACCGCATCCCCGTGCTCAGCGCGGACGAAGAGCAGCGGCTCGCCCGCCGTTACCGCGACGAGGAGGATCTCGACGCCGCCAAGCAGCTGGTGCTGTCGCACCTGCGCTTCGTGGTGCACGTCGCCCGCGGCTATCAGGGCTACGGCCTGGGCATGGGCGACCTGATCCAGGAGGGCAACATCGGCCTGATGAAGGCCGTCAAACGCTTCGATCCGGATCAGGGCGTGCGCCTGGTGTCCTTCGCGGTGCACTGGATCCGCGCCGAGATGCACGAGTTCATCCTGCGCAACTGGCGCATCGTCAAGGTCGCCACCACCAAGGCCCAGCGCAAGCTGTTCTTCAACCTGCGCCGCGCCAAGACCCGGCTGGGCTGGATGAACGCCGAGGAAGTGAGCGCGGTGGCGCGCGACCTCAACGTCTCCGAGCGCGAGGTGCTGGAGATGGAGTCGCGCCTGTCCGGCCGCGACATCGGCTTCGACGCCCCGGTGGACGAGAGCGACGACGCCCCGCCGGCGCCGGTCGCCTACCTCGAAGACCACAGCGCCGACCCCTCGCTGGCCTACGAGCGCGACAGCGAGGAGGAGCACCACCTCGAACTGCTGCGCGACGGCCTGGCCGAGCTGGACGCCCGCTCGCGCGACATCATCCGCCGCCGCTGGCTGGACGACGGCAACAAGGCCACCCTGCAGGAGCTGGCCGAGGAGTATGGTGTCTCCGCCGAGCGCATCCGCCAGATCGAGGCCAACGCGCTGAAGAAGATGCGCGCGCTGTTCGTGGCCTGATCCGCGCCGCAGCCCGATGCCGTGAACGACGAAGGCCCCTCACGGGGCCTTCGTCGTTTCCGTTCCTGGCGGGGGTCAGATCGCTGCGAACAACACGCCGCAGCCGGGCAGTTGCGCGGTATCGCCGTCGAGGCGGCCGTTGATCAGGCCGGGCACGGCCAGCGCGCGGGCGTTGCCGAGCCCCGCGATGCGCGCTTGCACCGGCGCGGCCGACAGGTTGAACGCGGCCAGCAGCCGGTGGCCGTCGTGCTCGCGCACGAAGGCCAGCACCGGCTCGGCGGTGTCGACGAAGTCGATTGCGCCCCAGCGCAGCGCCGGCTGGCCGTGGCGCCAGCGCAGGAAGGCCCGGAAGCCGTTGAGCGTGGACTGCGGGTCGGCCTCCTGTCGCGACACCGCCAGCGCGCGGTGCTCGGGGGGCAGCGGCAGCCACGGCGTGCCCGCGGTGAAACCCCCCTGTTCGCTGTCGTCCCACGGCATCGGCGTGCGGCAGCCGTCGCGGCCCTTGAAGTTGGGCCAGAAGGCGATGCCGTAGGGATCGCGCAAGGCTTCGAAGGGGAGCTCGGCCTCGGTCAGCCCCAGCTCCTCGCCCTGGTACACGCAGACCGAACCGCGCAGCGAGCACACCAGCGCGGTGAGCTGATTGGCCAGCGATGCTGGTGGCCGCGCGCCGCCCCAGCGGCTGACCACGCGCTTGACGTCGTGATTGGAGATCGACCAGCACGGCCAGCCCTCACTGACCTGGGCTTCCAGTCGTTCCACCGTGCGGCGGATGTGCGCGACCGAGAAGTCGTCGGTGAGTAGCTCGAAGCTGTAGCCCATGTGCAGGCGCCGGCCCGAGGTGTACTCGGCCATCGTCGCCAGCGAATCCTCGGAGGAGATCTCGCCGAGCGCGACCACGTCCGGGTAGCGGTCGAGCAGGGCGCGCAGCTCTTCCAGGAAGGCGAGGTTCTCCGGCTGGGTGTTGTTGTACCAGTGGTACTGGAAAGCGTAGGGGTTGTCCGGGCTGAAGCCGCGCCCGATGCGCCGGTCCTTGGGCTTGGGCGGGTTGTCGCGCAGCAGGCGATCGTGGAAGCAGAAATTGATCGCATCCAGCCGCAGCCCGTCCACGCCACGGTCGAGCCAGAACTTCACGCTGTCGAGCACCGCCGCGCGCACCTGCGGGTTGTGGAAATTCAGGTCCGGCTGCGAGGCGAGGAAGTTGTGCAGGTAGTATTGGCCGCGGCGTGGCTCCCACTGCCAGGCCACGCCGCCGAAGATCGACAGCCAGTTGTTGGGCGGGCTGCCATCGTCCTTCGCGTCGGCCCACACGTACCAGTCGGCCTTGGGGTTGTCGCGGCTTTCGCGGCTTTCCTTGAACCAGTCGTGCTCGACCGAGGTGTGGCTGAGCACCTGGTCGATCATCACCTTCAGCCCGAGCGCGTGCGCTTTCGCCAGCACGCGGTCGAAGTCGTCGAGCGTGCCGAACAGCGGATCGACCGCGCGGTAGTCGGCGATGTCGTAGCCGAAGTCGGCCATTGGCGACTTGAAGAACGGCGAGATCCAGATCGCGTCCACGCCCAGGCTGGCGACGTAGTCCAGCTTGCGTTCGATGCCCGGCAGGTCGCCAACGCCGTCGCCGTCGCTGTCGAGAAAGCTGCGCGGGTAGATCTGGTAGGTGACGGCGCCGCGCCACCACGGGTTCTCGCTCATGTCGCCTTCTCTCGGATCCGTTCCTGCGGGCGGCGCATGATTGCGGTCGCACCCGTCACGCCGCGCAGCTTAGCGTCGGCATTTGTGCCGCGAGCCTGCCGTGGGGATGCATACGTATTCATGACCGCCGGACGGTCGAGAGCGGGGTAGCGTTGGCCCGCCCGCGCCAGCCTGAGCGGAAGGGCAGGCAGCGGGCCCCAACGGAGAAGAGTGATGGACGATCGACGCATCCGGACAACCGTCATCGTCGGCGGCGGCACCGCCGGCTGGATGACCGCAGCGGCGCTCTCGCGGTTGTTCGAACGGCAGCTGGAGATCGTGCTGATCGAATCCGACGAGATCGGCACGGTCGGCGTGGGCGAGGCGACCATTCCGCAGATCCGCCTGTACAACGCCCTGCTCGGCCTGGACGAGAACGAGTTCGTCCGCCGGACCCAGGGCACCTTCAAGCTCGGCATCGAGTTCGTCGACTGGCTGCGCCCGGGGCATCGCTACATGCACGCTTTCGGCGGCGTCGGCGGGCGCGACCTTGGGCTGGTGCCATTCCACCACTACTGGCTCAAGCTGCATCGCCGGGGCCGCGCCGGCCCGCTCGACGACTACACCTTCAATGCCGTCGCCGCGCGACGCGGCAGGTTCATGCGCGGCGCCGATGTGCCGGACTCGCCGCTGTCGAACGTCTTCCACGCCTTTCACTTCGACGCCGGACTGTATGCGCGCTACCTGCGCGGCCATGCCGAGGCGCGCGGCGTGCGGCGGCGCGAGGGCAGGGTGGTCGACGTGGCGTTGCGCGCGGAGGACGGCTTCATCGAGGCGGTGACGATGGACGACGGCACGCGCATCGAGGGCGAGCTGTTCATCGACTGCTCGGGCTTCCGCGGCCTGCTGATCGAGCAGGCGCTCAAGACCGGCTACGAGGACTGGAGCCGCTGGTTGCCCTGCAACCGGGCGCTCGCCGTGCCC
>JBEQAM010000266.1:0-3710 GCA_041640375.1 Rehaibacterium sp.
GTCGCCACCCACGACCTCGATGCCGCCATCGCACTCGGAACCAGAGTGATTCTCATGGATCAAGGCACCGTCGCCGCCGACGGGCCCGCCGACGTGATTCTTCGCGATCAGTCCCTGCTCGAACGTGCCGCCAACCGCCTCGGCGGGCTGGCCCGGCTACAGCTCTGGGCAGGAGACATCCGGGCGCTGCATCCCGACCTCGGCCCTTTCGATGTTGTGTGCTTCGTCTCCTCGCTGCACCATGTGGCCCATCTGGAAGAGGTGCTCGACCGGACGCGTCGCTGCCTGGCGGAGAACGGCGAGCTGTGGCTGATCGGCGAGCAGATCGGCCGCAACGGCAACCGTCTGTGGCCCGACGCGCAGGCGCACGCAGCGCCCCTATTCCGCGCCCTGCCGGCCAGGCTGCGCATGAACCACAGCACCGGCCGGCTGGACGAGGATCTGCCCGACATCGACTGCGCCTCGGGCTGTCTGGAAGGCATCCGCAGCCAGGACATCCCCGAGGTATTGGCGCGCTATTTCTTCCCGGTGCAGGAGGACCGGCGCAACTGTTTCCTGTGGCGGTTCATGGAAGTCGCCTATGCCGCCAACTACGACCTGTCGCGCCAGGATGACCAAGCGACCGTCCGTCGCCTGGTGGCCGAGGAATTCGCCTTCTGGTGCAACGGCGGAGTGGGCACCGAGCTCAACGGGGTCTATCGCCCCAAGCCCAGCCCCTGAGGCCACCGGCTGTCAGCGCGAGGCGAGCACGCGCTCGTAGAGCGCGACGTCGCGCGGGTTCATCCGCCGTATCAGGCGCTCCGCGGCCGGGTCGACCTCGTAGCGCTCGCCGGCCCGGTCCGGATTGGCATTGACCCGAACGTCCGCACCCGATAGCGACAGGCCGAAGCGCGCGGCGAAGCGCGCCAGGTCCGCATCGAAGGTTTCGACCAGGCCGACGAAGGCGAACCGTTGCAGTGGGAACAGCCACAGGTACTCGGCACAGGTGTCGCGATACTGTGGCAGTCGCGCGAACTGCTCCAGCGTGAGCCCGGGCACCAGCCCCCAGCGCGCGTGGGCAGTTTCGCCCGCGGCCACGGCCCGCAGGTAGTGGTGATAGCGCGATATCACGCGCTGCACTGGATCGCGCAACCAGATCGCGAAATCGGTCCGCCTCGCCAGTGCGTACTTGCAGGCCAGAAAGTGGCCGTACACACAGGGCACGTCCAGCGGCCGCCCGGCCTGCGCCAGGGCGGCCCGGACCGCCCGTGCGCGCCGTGCCCACCGGGAATGCTGCAGCGGACGGTCGTCATAATCCTTGCGCAAACCGTCCCCGAAGGCCCGCTCCAGCACCAGGCGCAGGCTGGTGCCTGCCGTCTTGGGCACGTGCACCACCACCAGCGTGCGCCCTCCGGGCAGCGCGTCGCAGCCCCCGCTCACGCCATGCCTCCGCGATGGCGGCGACGCAAGCCGCGCATCATGGCGCGCCCTCCCAGTCGATGCCGTAACGTTCGCGCTGGGCGCGCAGCTCGCGTCGCATCCACCAACACAACAGACGCCAGCGTCGGCTGCCGGGCGGGATCGCCGGATAATTGCCGACGAACACTGGCGCGAACGCCGGCATCCGCACCGGCGGATCCAGCCCGAGGAAAGCGCAGACCCGCCGATAGACGCCGGCCGGGTCCGCCGCCAGCTCCTGGTTGCGCAGCACCAGCACCTGCGAGCGGGCGAAGTGCCGGTAAAGCGCATCCAGTTGCGCGGCGTAGTCCCCCCGGTAGCGGTAGCTGAAATGACGCAATGGCGACTCCGGCGAGAAGTCGTCGTAGCGACCGGCCATGCGCAGCGGCTCCAGCAGCAGGGCCAGCCACAGCGGCCAGCGCTCGCGCCCCCAGTCACGCTCCATGTGGTAGTTGGATATCGCCCGCGCCACCGGATGGCGCAGCACGATGATCCAGCGCATCGCCGGGTTGTAGGCCTTGATGCGCTCGACGAAGCGCGGCCGCAGCGCGTAGATCGGCGTGGCGTCGCCGTAGATGCACCCCGGCGCATGCGGCTCGAACCGGCCGGCATAGCGCGCATCGACCGCGGTCGCATCGGCCTGCTCGTCGAAGTCGGGCGCATCGAACACATGCGCCTCCTTGTCGCGCGGCAGCCGGATGCGCGGGTGCGCGGCCAGGTAGCTCGCCAGCGCCGAGGTGCCTGCCTTCTGCACGCCGCCGATCACGAAACCCACCCGTGGCGAGGGCGGCGCAGGCGCGCGGCTCCGCGGCAAGTCGTCCGTCGCCGCTGCGCTCATGCTGGCAGCACCCGGACGTCCATGGGCACCGGAAACAGGCCGGTGAACCGTTCGCGGCTGTCGTCGACCACCTCGAACGAAGGCCGCCCCTCCTGCCGCGCCAGCACCACATGCTGGTTCAGGTCGGCCGAATCGAGCAGCCGCAGGCGAAACCGGTACACGCCCATCTGGAAGACGGCGCGCATCTCGACCTGCACGCGCACTTCGCCCGCCTGCGCCACGCGCGGCAGGCGGATCCGCCGGCCGCTGAGCTGCAGGCCACGCCCGTCCATCACGTCCAGGAGCAGCAGCGGATGGGCGATGTCCGGCCGCAACCGCACGGCGATATCGAGCGACAGCGGCGCATCGAAACCGACCGGGACATGCTCGACCCCATTGATGGTGGCGCGCACCACCCGCGCATCCTCGAAGCCGAAACCGTCCTCCAGCCGCTGCAGGCGCTGCGCCTTCTGGTAGCCGAGCGTCTCCAGCGTGCGCAGATGAGTGCGGTGCAGGTATTCGGTGATCACTTCGTCCGGCAGCCCGTGCATCACCATGCGACCGCGCTCGAGCAGGATGGCGCGATGGCAGAAGGCCTTGACCACGTTCAGGTCGTGGCCGACGAACAGCAGGGTGGTGCCGCGCTGCAGGATCTCGTCGACCTTGGCCATCGCCTTGGCCTGGAAGGCGGCGTCGCCCACCGCCAGCGCCTCGTCGACGATCAGGATGTCCGGGTCCGTATGCACCTGCACCGCGAAGGCCAGCCGCACCGCCATGCCCGAGCTGTAGGTCTTGACCGGCTCGTCGATGTAGTCGCCGATGTCGGCGAAGGCGACGATGTCGTCCATGCGCGCGCGGATCTGCGCCGGGGTCAGGCCCAGGATCGCCGCGTTGATGCGCACGTTCTCGCGCCCGGTCAGCTCCGGGTTGAAGCCCGAGCCCAGCTCCAGCAGCGCCGCGATGCGGCCGTGAACCTTCACCTCGCCGCTGGACGCCGGCAATACCCCGGCCACGATCTGCAGCAGCGTGCTCTTGCCGCTGCCGTTGTGGCCGATGATGCCCAGCGCCTCGCCACGCGCCAGCGTGAAGCTGATCCCGTGCAGCGCCTGGTGCGTGTGCAGGCGCGTCGCCGCCCGCGCCGACAGCCAGCGCGCCAGCCGTGGCAGCGGTGCGCACCAGCGCGCCAGCCGGTACAGCAGCGGCACCCACAGGCGGCTGGCGGGCGTCGCCCACAGGCGGTAGGTCTTGCCGACCTCGCGCACTGCGAGCGCCGGGGCGGTCTGCACGGAACTCATCGCATCCTGAGATCGAGGGGCACCTAGGATAACCGCCCCTCGTGCCGGCAGCGAGTTGCAGGCGCGGCGGCCCCGTCGCGAATCCACGCCTGTCGGGGCACAGGCCCGCGCGCCTGCCGGGCGCAGAAAAAGACGGGCGGCCCGAGGGCCGCCCGTCGAAT
>JBEQAM010000267.1:0-3683 GCA_041640375.1 Rehaibacterium sp.
CGACGCTCGTCCGATCTGTCCAGGCCGGCGGCCTGCAGCTCGCTATAGAGCGCCTCGGCGGCCGCGGCCACGGCCGAGTCGTTCTTCGGGTTGATCACGCACACCGCCACCTGCCAGGGTGCCATCGGTTCGGGCCAGCAGATGCCGCGCTCGTCGAAGTTCTGCTCGATGGCGGCGGCGACGATGCGGCTGACGCCGATGCCGTAGCAGCCCATGTGCATCACCCGCGCCTTGCCGTCCTGGTCGAGCACGGTGGCGCCCATCGCCTCGGCGTACCTGGTGCCGAGCTGGAACACATGGCCGACCTCGATGCCGCGGGCGATGCGCAGCCTGCCCTTGCCGTCCGGCGAGGGGTCGCCCTCGACCACGTTGCGGATGTCGGCGACCAGATCCGGCTCGGGCAGGTCGCGGCCCCAGTTGACGCCGGCCAGGTGGTAGCCGCTGTGGTTGGCGCCGACCACGAAGTCGGCCATCGCCGCGACGCTGCGGTCGGCGATCACGGTGATCGGCTTGAGCGGGTTCACCGGGCCGAGGAAGCCGGGCGCGGCGCCGAGGTGGTCGAGGATCTCGGCCTCGGTCGCGAGCCGGTACCCGGCCAGGCCCGGCAGCTTGGCCAGCTTGATCTCGTTGACGGCGTGGTCGCCGCGCACCAGCGCGAGCACGAAGCCCTGCTCGCCGATCAGCGCGACCGACTTGACCGTGCGCCCGAGCGGGAGGCCCATCAGCGCGGCGACCTCCTCGCAGGTCTTCTGCGTGGGCGTGTCGATGCGGCGCATCGCCTCGGCCGGGGCCGGGCGCGGCGCGGCCGGGGCCAGTGCCTCGGCCAGCTCGACGTTGGCGGCGTAGTCCGAGCCGTCGGAGAAGGCGATGGCGTCCTCGCCGGAGTCGGCCAGCACGTGGAACTCGTGGCTGGCCGAGCCGCCGATGGCGCCGGTGTCGGCGAACACGGCGCGGAATTTCAACCCCAGCCGGGTGAAGATGCGCTCGTAGGCGCGGTACATGTTCCAGTACTCGGCCTGCAGCCCCTCGGCGTCGAGGTGGAAGGAGTAGGCGTCCTTCATCAGGAATTCGCGCGCGCGCATCACGCCGAAGCGCGGGCGGATCTCGTCGCGGAACTTGGTCTGGATCTGGAAGAAGTTGACCGGCAGCTGCCTGTAGGAGCGCAGCTCGTGGCGGGCGAAGTCGGTGATGACTTCCTCGTGGGTGGGGCCGTAGCAGAACTCGCCGTCCTTGCGATCCTTGATCTTGAGCAGCTGGCCGCCGAACTTCTCCCAGCGGCCGGTCTCCTCCCACAGCTCGCGCGGCTGGATCGAGGGCATCAGCACCTCGATCGCGCCGGCGCGGGTCATCTCCTCGCGCACCACCGCCTCCACCTTGCGCAGCACGCGCAGGCCCAGCGGCGTCCAGGTGTAGATGCCGGCGGCGAGCTTGCGGATCATGCCGGCCCTGAGCATCAGCTGGTGGCTGACGATCTCCGCGTCGGCGGGGGTTTCCTTGCTGGTGCTCAGGTGGAATCGCGAAAGGCGCATGGCGCGGTCGGGCCGGTCGGCAAAAAGGAAGGCGATTGTAGCGGTGCGGCCGGCGCGGCCCAACCCGCCGCGGCAGCGGCGGCGGGTTCAGTCGCGGTCGGCGGGCGGGGTCAGCGGGACGACGTTGCGGTCGTCCGGGATGTCGACGATCTCGTAGGGCCGGCCCTGCGGCGGCCGGTCGGTGACCTGCAGCACGCCGGCGTCGTCGCGCCAGCGGTACAGCGTGGGCGGACGGGTTCCGGTCGTGGCGCGGGTCGTGTCAGCCGGCGCGGCGGCCGGCGTCGCCTCGCGCGGCGGGCGGTCCAGCCACCAGGCCAGCGCGCCGCCGAGCAGCAGGCCGAGGACGATGGCGAGCAGCAGGCGCATGGCAGCCCGTCTACGGGTCGCAATACGCGCGGATGTGGTCGATGGTCGCCTCGATCTGACGCCCGCGCTCCTCGGGGCCGATCTCTTCCATCCGGCCGTCGCCATCGAGGTCCATGCGGACGAACGGCGCGCCCTGCAGCGTGCGCAGGTTCTGCCGTGCGCGCTCGCAGTTGTCCCGGCGGGCGGCGTCGTGCGCGAGCAGCGCGCCGTCGGCATCCTCGCCGGCCGCGACCGGAGGCGGACCCTGCGGGCGCAGTTCGCGGGTCTGGTAGCGCCCGGCCGGGGGCGGTGAGTCGCTGTAGTGGGTGACGCCGCGTTCGTCGGTCCAGGTGTAGATCCGCTCGGCGGCGACAAGGGGCGAGATCGGGGCGAACAGGGTGGCCAGGGCGGCCAGCAGGGCACACGGCGCAGCGCGCACGGCACTTCTCCCGGGGGCGTGGGCGTCTTGGTAGCACCGGCTGCGCGCGCATGCAAGCGGCGCCGGTGCGGCGTTCATGCCGGCCGGGCCGAACGGCTACACTCTCGGGCAGGAAAGGGCACCGGTCGCCATCCGACCCGTCCGCCCGTGCCCACCTCGCCGAGCCAGGACGCATCGATGCACGATACCGACAGCCCCCAGAAGCCGCGCCCGCGCGCCATCTACCTGCTGCCCAATCTGTTCACCACGGGCGCGTTGTTCGCCGGTTTCTACGCCATCATCGCCGCCTCGCAGGGGCAGTTCATCGCCGCCTGCATCGCGGTCTTCGTGGCCGGCCTGCTCGACGGGCTGGACGGACGCATCGCGCGCCTGACCGGCACCAGCAGCGAATTCGGCATCCAGTACGACTCGCTCGCCGACCTGGTCAGCTTCGGCATGGCGCCGGCGCTGGTGATGTACCACTGGGCGCTGCACACCCTGCGCTACGACAGCGCCACCTGGGGCAAGGTCGGCTGGACCGCCGCCTTCCTTTACGCCGCCTGCACGGCGCTGCGGCTGGCGCGCTTCAACGTGCAGACCGGGCAGGTGGACAAGCGCTGGTTCATCGGCCTGGCCAGCCCGGCGGCCGCGGGCCTGATGATGGCCTTCGTCTGGACCCTGGCGGCCGCGGGCTACAGCGGCGAACAGATGCGCTTTCTCGCCCTGGGCGTGACCGTGACCGCCGGCCTGCTGATGGTCAGCCGGGCGCGCTATTTCAGCTTCAAGGCGTTCCCGCGCTCGGACCGGGTGCCGTTCCTGTTCATCGTGCTGGCGGTGGTGGTGTTCATCGCGCTCACCATCGACCCGCCCAAGGTGCTGCTGACGGCTGGCGCGCTGTACGCGCTGTCCGGGCCGGCGATGTGGGCATGGCAGCGCCTGCGGCGGCAGCGGAGCGGCGGCACGGCATGAGCCCGGCGGGCCTGCCCTGGTCGGCCGAGCAGCAGCGCCTGCTGGCGGCGATGGGCTATGCGCTGTACGCACTGCGCGTGCCGGTGGCCGGGGCGCCGGCCGCGGCCTCGGCGTCGGCACCGGCATCGACGTCGGCATCGGCGCCGCCCCCGGTCAGGGCGACGGTCGAGGTCGATTTCGACGATCCGCTGTTCCCGGCCCTGATCCGCGCCGCCGGCCTGTCGATGGCGCGGCCGAGCGAATTCGACTGGCTGGGCTGGGCGCAGGCCGTCGGCCTGCCGCCGTTGGCCGAGCTGCGCCGCGACCCGCAGGCCAAGCGCGCGCTGTGGCCTCGGCTGCGACGCTGGCGGCGGGAGCGGGCACGCCGATGAGCGCCGTCCCGGCCGGTGCCGTCGCCGAGCTGCGGCCGATGCGCGAGGCCG
>JBEQAM010000268.1:0-3675 GCA_041640375.1 Rehaibacterium sp.
TCCAGGACGGTGACAGGGCTCATGCGGCGGACTCCAGCGGGCGGTCGAGCGCGAGCAGCCACAGCAGCGCGGCATCGTAGGCGATCAGCCCGCGTCCGCCGGCCGGGTTGGCGGCCAGCACGTAGGCGGTGTCGCGCAGGCGGGTATCGACCGGGATGACCTCGTCGAAGACGTGCCGGCCGTGGCGTTCACGCAGTTCACCGAGGGTGTCGTGGGCGATGCGGGTGCGGCGGTCGTGCAGGGTCGGCAGGATGCCGACCGGCAGCGCCCGCTGGCGCGAGCGCTCGATCATCGCCGCGGTGCGGCACATGCCCTCCAGGCCGAACAGCGCCAGTGGCTCGGTCTGGGTCGGGACGATCGCCAGGTCGGCGGCGGCCAGGGCATTGACCATCAGCACGCCCAGGGTCGGCGGACAGTCCAGCAGCACGTGGTCGTACTGGCCGCGCGCCGCCTCGATCGCCCGGCTCAGCGCCAGGCCCAGGCCGGGCCGGGTGGCGCTGCGCTTCTCCAGCGTGGCCAGCCCGGCATGGGCGGCGACCAGGTCCAGGCCCTCGCGGCCGGCCGGGCGGCACACCTCGGCCAGGCCGGCGGGCGGCTCCTCGAACAGCTCCAGCGTGCCGCGCGGCGGCGGCTCGGCCGGCGTGCCGAGGGCACGGCTGAGCGAGGCGTGCGGATCCAGGTCGATCATCAGCACCCGCCGGCCACGCTGCGCCAGCAGGCTGCCCAAGGCCAGCGTCGTGGTGGTCTTGCCCACGCCGCCCTTCTGGTTGGCGACGGCCCAGATGCGCATGTCAGCTTGCCTCCTCGAGCAGGTCCATTTCGGCCACCTGGGTGGTCTCGCCCGCGGCCGGCAGGTCGTCCGGCGTGGCCAGCACCACGACCACCACGCGCCGGTTGGCGTTGCGCCCTTCCGCGGTCGCGTTGTCACGCAGCGGCCGGAACTCGCCATAGCCGATCACCGCCATCCGCTCCGGCGAGACGCCGCGGCCGGCGAAGATCTGCACGACGCTGGCCGCGCGCGCCGCCGACAGCTCCCAGTTGGACGGGAACTGCAGGGTGTGGATCGGCACGTCGTCGGTATGTCCCTCGATGCGCAGCGGGTTGGGAAACGGCTGCAAGGCCTCGCCGAGCCGCTGCAGGGTCTCGACGGCCGGCGTGTGCGGCACGGCCACGCCGCTGGCGAACAGGATGTCGGACTTGATCTCGATCTCCAGCCAGTACTGGTTGCGCGTGACCTTGACCAGCTGGCGTTCGATCAGCTCGCTCAGCGCCTGCTCGACGCGCACGGTGATGGCGTTGAGCTGGGCCTGGGCACGCGCCAGGGCGGCGCGGTCGATGGCGGCGGCCACCGCCTCGGTGTCGCTGCGGTGGCTGCGCGCGATCTGCGGCCGGGTGGTCCAGTTGCTCAGCGGCATCGGCGCCACCGGGCCGCGTGCCCCCGGGTTCACCAGCGGCGGGGCGCGATCCATCTCCGAGCCGCGCGGCTGGATGTCGCCGAGCTGGATCGGCCGGATCGTGCGCGGCGGGCCGCCGAAGGCCTCGGCCAGCGCATCGGCCAGCACGCGGTACTTGCCCTCGTTGAGCGAGGAGATCGCATACATCACCACGAAGAAGGCCAGCAGCAGCGTGACCAGGTCGCCGTAGGGGATCGCCCAGGCTTCGTGGTTGACGTGCTCCTCGTGGCCTTTCCTGCGCGCCATGGCCGTCGCCGTCCCCTCAATGCAGGAAGCCGGCCAGCTTGGCTTCGATGTTGCGCGGGTTCTCGCCCTGGGCGATGGCGATCAGGCCCTCGATCGCCATCTCACGGTCGCTGCTGCGGCGGGCGATGATGCCCTTGAGCTTGCTCGCCATCGGCAGGAACACCAGATTGGCCGCGCCGATGCCGTAGACGGTGGCGGTGAATGCGGCGGCGATGCCGGGGCCGAGCTTGCTCGGGTCGGCGAGGTTCTTCATCACCGCCATCAGGCCGAGCACGGCGCCGATGATGCCCAGGGTCGGCGCGTAGATGCCCATGCCCTCGAAGAATTTGGCCGCGGCCTGGTCGACGTGCTCCTGGGTGGACAGCTCGATTTCCAGCATGTGCCGCATGGCCTCCGGCTCGATGCCGTCGACCAGCATCTGCAGGCCCTTCTTCATGAACGGGTCAGACTGCGCCTCGACCGCCGGCTCCAGCCCGAGCAGGCCCTGCTTGCGGGCGGTGTTGCTCCACTCGACGATCTGCGCGATCAGCGCATGGCTGTCGCTGATCGGCGGCTTGAACACCCAGCCGACGATCGCCAGCGCGCGCTTGAAGGTCGCCATCGGCGTCTGTACGAAGATCGCCGCAACGGTGCCGATGATGACGATGACGAAAGCGGCGCCGTTCCACAGCGCGCCGGCGCCGGCGCCCTTGAGGACCGCGCCGCCGACGATGGCCGTGAAGGCCAGCACCATTCCGATGAGGCTGAGAATATCCATCGCTGATCGTATCGGCCGGGTGGCGCGCGACTTGAGCGGTCCGGTGCGGCGATGCCGTGGTATGGACGATGGTCAGGCCGCCCGCGACAGGGCGTCGACGTCGAGGATCATGGCCAGCTTGCCGTCGCCGGTGAGGGTGGCGCCGACGTGGCCGGGCAGGCCGCGCACGGCGCGCGGCAGCGGCTTGATGACGACTTCCTCGCGGCCGCGCACCTGGTCGACGATCAGGCCGAGCCGGCCCTCGCCGGTCTGCACCAGCACCACATGGCCCTGCGCGTCGGCCGGCGGCTCGCCCAGCCAGCGGCGCAGGAACAGCAGCGGCAGCGGCGCGTCGCGCAGGTCGAGGATCTCGCGGCCGTCGACCCAGCGCAGCGCGTCGGGCCGAAATGGCAGCACCTCCTGCACACTGGCCAGCGGCAGCGCGAACACGCGCTCGGCGGCGCGTACCAGCAGCGCCGGCAGGATCGCCAGGGTCAGTGGCAGACGGATCAGGAAACGGGTGCCCTCGCCCAGCCGCGACTGGATGGTGACGCGGCCGTTGAGTTCGCGGATGCGCGACTGCACCACGTCCATGCCGACGCCGCGGCCGGAGATGTCGGTCACCGCCGCCTTGGTCGAGAAGCCGGGCAGGAAGACCAGCTGGTAGCACTCCTCGATGCTCAGCCGGGCGGCGGCCTCGGGGTCGAGCAGGCCCCTGTCGCGGGCCTTGGCGCGCAGGATCTCCGGATCCATGCCGGCACCATCGTCGCGCACCTCGATGGCGATGTGGTCGCCTTCCTGGTGCGCGGCCAGCACGACGCGGCCGACGCGCGGCTTGCCGATCTTCTCGCGTCGCTCCGGTGCCTCGATGCCGTGATCGATGGCATTGCGCACCAGGTGCACCAGCGGGTCGGCCAGCGCCTCGACCAGGGTGCGGTCGAGCTCGGTCTCGGCGCCCTGCACCTCCAGCTCGACTTCCTTTTGCACCGCGCGGGCGACGTCGCGGGCCAGCTTGGGAAAGCGGGCGAACACGCGGCCGACCGGCTGCATGCGGGTCTTCATCACCGCGCTCTGCAGCCGGGTGGTGGTGACATCCAGCGCGGCGATGGCGCGGTCGAGCTCGTCCTCGCGGCGCGAGCCGCGCAGGGTCTTGAGCCGGTTGCGGGCCAGCACCAGCTCGCCGACCAGGTTGACGATGGCGTCCAGCCGCTTGGTATCGATGCGGATGGTGGTCTCGGC
>JBEQAM010000269.1:0-3672 GCA_041640375.1 Rehaibacterium sp.
GGTGGGCAGATCGCGCCACTCGAACGGAATGCGCGGGCTGTCGGGCCGAAACACCGACATCTCGATGCCTTGCGCGCTGAGCTCGTAGGGCGCGTTCGGGTCGGGGTTCTCGCGCTTGAACTCGGCGAAGCTCTGCGCCTCGCGGCGCAGCCAGGACTCGACCAGCTCGTCCTCCATCTCGGCGCGCAGGAACAGCACCGACGCGGCGAACAGCGCCGTCAGGCCGAAGCCCAACAGCAGGAAGGAGACGATGATGCGGCTGCGCAGCCTATGCCGATACTGCATCGGGGTCGGCAATGCGGTAGCCGATGCCGTGACGGGTGTGGATCAACGGTTTCTCGAACGGCTTGTCGACCGCGGCGCGCAGGCCGTGGATGTGCACGCGCAGGCTGTCCGAGTCCGGCAGCTCCTCGCCCCATACGCGGGTTTCCAGATCCTGGCGCGTGACCACCGAGGGCGAGGCCTCCATCAGCGCCTGCAGGATCTTGAGCGCGGTCGGATTGAGCTGCAGCAGCTTGCCCTGGCGGCGCACTTCCAGCGTATCGAGGTTGTATTCGAGATCGGCCACGTGCAGCACGCGCGGCTGGGCCGCCTTGCCGCGGCGGGCGAGCACGTTCAGCCGCGCCTCGACCTCCTGCAGCGCAAAGGGCTTGATCAGGTAGTCGTCGGCGCCGGACTCGAAGCCTTCCAACTTCTGGTCCAGCGAGTCGCGGGCGGTGAGCATCAGCACCGGGGTCTGCTTGCGCGCGTCCTCGCGCAGCTTGCGACAGACCTCCAGGCCGTCCATGCCCGGCAGGTTGAGGTCGAGCACGATGGCGTCGAAGTCGTTGACCACGGCCAGATGCAGGCCGGTGACGCCGTCGGCGGCGAAATCCACCGTATGGCCGCGATCTTCGAGGTAATCGCCAAGATTGGCGGCGATATCGCGGTTGTCCTCGATCACCAGGATGCGCATGCGGCGACGGCTCGAAGGGGGATGGGGGGATTCTGCCAGAGCCGCAGGCCGCGGCACAAAGACGGGCGTACAACGTGAACCTCGGGACTGGCGCGGAAGTTCCGCGCCAGGGGTGGCGCGTCTGCCTGCGGCGCGCCATGCGGCTTCGCCCGTCACGCCTTGGCTGCGCCCGGCCGCGGATCGGCCACACGGATGCCTGGGCCGTCCCGCCAAGAAAAACGGCCCGGGGAGGCGTGATTGGGGAATGCACCTCACCCGGGCCGAAAGCTACTGCCCCGATTACCGTAGTCTGTCGGCGCCGGACCTGAAACCTAGGAGGGTCGAACAGAACTCACAGCCCGCGCAGGTTACGCAGCGTGCGATTAAAAGGCCGTTAAACCGAGTGCAGCCTTTCGTTAACCCAGGGGCCGGCGGCATTCAGCGTCGGGCCCCGCGCCGCTTCACCCGGTAGGCCGCGTAATCGACGATGGCCCCGGCCACGTCCAGCCCGGTGACGCCCTCGATGCCTTCCAGCCCGGGCGAGGAGTTGACCTCCAGCACCAGCGGACCGCGGTTGGAACGGATCAGATCCACGCCGGCCACGTTCAGGCCCATCGCCTTGGCGGCGCGCACGGCGGTTTCCGTCTCGTCGGCACTGAGACTGACCACGCTCGCGCTGCCGCCACGGTGCAGATTGGAGCGAAACTCGCCCTTCTTCGCCTTGCGGCGCATCGCCGCCACCACCTTGCCGCCGACCACGAAGCAGCGCAGGTCCGCGCCCTTGGCCTCGCCGATGAACTCCTGCACCAGGAAGTTCGCATACAGACCGCTGAAGGCCTCGATCACGCTGCGCGAGGCGCTGAGCCGCTCGGCCAGGATCACGCCGTTGCCCTGGGTACCCTCGTTGAGCTTGATGACGTGCGGCGGCGGCCCGAGCATCCGCAGCAGGTCGGCGGTGTCGTCCGGGTTGTCGCCGAACACCGTGGTCGGCAGGCCGATCCCCGCCTTGGCCAGGAGCTGGTGCGCGCGCAGCTTGTCGCGGGCGCGCAGGATCGCATCGGAGGGGTTGGGCGTGTAGCTGCCCATCATCTCGAACTGGCGCAGCACGGCCGTCCCGTAGAAGGTCACCGACGCGCCGATGCGCGGGATCACCGCGTCGTAACCGGCCAGGGCGCGCCCCTTGTAGTGCATCTGGAAACCATCCGGCGCGATCCGCAGGTAGCAGCGCAGCGGATCGAGCACGCGCACGCTGTGGCCGCGCTCGCGTGCGGCCTCGACCAGGCGCCGGGTGGAATACAGGGTGGCGTTGCGGGAGAGGATGGCGAGTTTCACGCCGGGTCACCGGAGAGGCGGAGGATCGCCCTGCAGGAAGGAATGCGCCGCATCGACCAGGAAGCGCCCGGCGAGCGCGGTACGGCCGAGCAGCATCGGGAACAGCATATTGCGCCGGTTGGTCAGATTGATTTCGATCTCGTAATCCGCGCCCGCCAGCGCCAGCCGGGTGCGGATGAAGATGCGCCGGGTGGTGTGGCCGCCCGAATCGGTCACCGGCCGACGGTCCGCGACCGGCGCCTCGGCGCTGGCCTCGGGCGCACCATCGACGCCGGTGTCGATGGAAAAGCGCACCCACTCGCTGCCGTCGCGCTCGAAGGTCTGCAGCCGGTCGACGTGCAGCGAGGACGAACGCGCGCCGGTATCGACCTTGGCACGGATCGCCGCGATGCCCAGCGCCGGCAGCGCGACCCACTCGCGCCAGCCCAGCACGATCAACCCGGTCCCTGCGCCTGCGGCCATGACAGTCCCGTCCCCGACGCCAACGAAAAACGGCGACCCCACCGGGTCGCCGTCGCATCTGGAGCGGGTGATGGGAATCGAACCCACGTTCACAGCTTGGGAAGCTGTTGTCTTACCATTAGACGACACCCGCGATGCGGCGATTATGCCCAGCGGGCCACGGGCCGCGCAATGCGGCGCAGCACCGGCAGGAATCCCATGCAGATCGTCCTCAACGGCCAGGCGCGCGAATGGCCCGCCGCCCCCACCATCGCCGAACTGCTCGTCGCCGAAGGGCTGGCCGAGCGCCGCGTCGCGGTCGAGGTCAACCGAGAGATCGTCCCGCGCAGTCGCCACGCCGAGTACCGCCTCGCCGACGGCGACCGGGTGGAGATCGTGCACGCCATCGGCGGCGGGTGAAGCGGCCTCACAGGTGCGCGCGCAGAAAACGTAAGGTACGGAGCGACACGAAAAAAACCCCGGCGACTCGCGTCGCCGGGGCTGGGGGCACACGTGGTCACGTGCGCAAAGTCAACAGGACCTCATTCGTCGCAGTGACCGGGGCCGGTGATGCCGTTGTTCCAGGCATCGAGCACGCCGGCCGCCGCGATGATCTGGCTGCGCAGCGCGTTGTTGCCCTTGAGCGCACCGATCTGCGCCGGCGTATAGGTGCTGAACACCGAGGTCGCGAAGTTGTACGCGGTCAACTGGTCGCCCGACAGCACCGCCGGGTTGCTCAGGTTGAGCGTGTTCAACGTGGCCGCGATGTAGGCGTGTGCCAGGATGTAGTAGGCATTGCCGCCCTGCGGTGTCGTCCACAGCGCCTGGTACCAGGTCCGGCCGGACAGGAAGAACGGCGTGTCCTCCCCGATCAGCGCCCAGGTGGCGTCGTACGGCGCCGGCCCATAGGCCGAGTGCGTCTTCCAGTAGCCCGGGGTGAGCGTGCAGCCGGTCTGGCACAGGCT
>JBEQAM010000270.1:0-3670 GCA_041640375.1 Rehaibacterium sp.
TCAGGTCGCGCCACTGCGTGCGGTCGCCCCACTGGCCGTCGGCGAACTGCATCAGCTTGAAGTTCTTCGCGTTCCAGTTGGTGCGCACCACCCAGCGCTCGCCGAGGTGATCGGCCTGGTATTCGACGTCGCGCTCGCGCGGGGCGATCAGGCGGAACTCGCCGGGCGCGTCGCGGCCGGTGCAGCGCTGCTCGCTGGAGACGGTGCTCTGCACGACGATGCACAGGTACTTCTCCGAGCGCGTGGTCTGCAGGCCCATGTAGAAGCTGTCGTCGGGCTCGTGATAGACGACCGGATTGTTCGCCGGATCGCTGCCGAGAGTGTGCGCCCTGACGCGCTTGGTCAGCAGCGTGACCGGATCGTTCTCGATGTAGTAGATGGTTTTGTTGTCGCCGGCCCAGGCCAGGCTGGCGGACAGGCCCGGCACCTGGTCGGCGTAGGTTTCGCCGGTGGCGAGGTCCTTGATGCGCAGGGTGTACTGGCGGCGGCCGATGGTGTCCTCGAGATAGGCCAGCAGCCGTTGATCCGGGCTGACCTCGAAATTGGCGACCGAGTAGAAGCTCTTGCCCTCGGCGAGCCGGTTGAGGTCGAGCAGGATCTCCTCGGGCGCGTCCATGCTGCCCTTGCGGCGGGCGTGGATCGGGTACTCCTTGCCCTCCTCGAAGCGGGTGTAATACCAGTAGTCCTTGTACTGGAACGGCACGCTGGCGTCGTCCTGCTTGATGCGGCCGACCATCTCCTCGTACAGCCGGTTCTCGAAGCCGCGCAACGGCGCCATCACCGCATCGGCGTAGGCGTTCTCGGCGTTGAGGTAGGCCAGCACCTCGGGCGACTGGCGGCTGTCGTCGCGCAGCCAGTAGTACTCGTCCTGGCGGCTGGCGCCGTGCGGGGCGACGACTTCGTACGGGCGCTGCTCGGCCACCGGCGCCGGCGGCAGCACCAGGTTCTCGGCGCTCAGCGGCGGGATGGCCGGTGCGGCGGCGACGGATGGCGACTGCGCGTCGTCCCGGCCGGCGCAGCCGGCCAGCAGGCCGAGGCTGAGGCTGAGGCTGAGGCACAGCGCGAGCGCGCGGCGTACGGGAAGGGCGTGGCGGATCGGACTCATGTCGGATTCCTTTCGACGGTGGTGGTGGCGGTTCACTCGTTGGCGAACAAGCGCTGCCTGAGGAACTGGTACTGCAGTGCCTGCATGAAGGCGGCCTGCCGGTTGTTGGCTGCGCCGCCATGGCCGCCCTCGATGTTCTCGTAGTAGAGAACGTCGTGTCCCTGTTCTTCCATCCGCGCCATCATCTTGCGGGCGTGGCCGGGGTGGACGCGGTCATCCCGGGTGGAGGTGGTGAACAGCGTGGCCGGGTAGCGCACGCCCGGCTTGACGTTGTGGTATGGCGAGAAGGTGCGGATGAACTCCCACTCGGCCGGGTCGTCGGGATTGCCGTACTCGGCCATCCACGAGGCACCGGCCAGCAGCAGGTGGTAGCGCTGCATGTCGAGCAGCGGCACCGCACTCACCGCGGCGCCGAACAGTTGCGGGTAGAGGGTGACCATGTTGCCGACCAGCAGGCCGCCGTTACTGCCGCCGCGGATGCCGAGGTGCTGCGGCGAGGTGATGCCGCGGGCGATCAGGTCCTCGGCGACCGCGGCGAAGTCCTCGTAGGCGCGGTGGCGGTTGGCCTTGAGCGCGGCTTGGTGCCAGCGCGGGCCGTACTCGCCGCCGCCGCGGATGTTGGCCACCACGTACACGCCACCGTGCTGCAGCCAGGCGCGGCCGACCACCGGGCTGTAGCTGGGCAGCTGCGAGATTTCGAAGCCACCGTAGGCGTAGAGCAGGGTCGGGTTCTTGCCGTGGGTCTCCAGGAACTTCGGCGCGACCATGAAGTACGGCACGCGGGTGCCGTCCCGGCTGGTGGCGAAGTGCTGGCTGATGGTGAGGTTGGCGGCGTCGAAGAAGGCGGGCATCTGCTTGAGCTTCTGCGGCGGCTGGCCGACCGTGCCGAGGTAGAGCGTCGTCGGGGTGAGGAAGTCGGTGGCGGTCATGAAGACGTCGTTGGACTCGTTCGGGTCGACCGCCGAGACCGATACCGTGCCGAACTCGGGCGCGCCGACGAACGGCTCGCGCCGCCATGTCGTGCGGCCTTCGCCCGTCACCGGCGTCAGCACGTACAGGCGGTTCTTGACGTCGTCGAGCACGTTGAGGATGACGTGGTCGCGGGTGACCTCGACGCCGGCCAGCGAGGTGGTGTCGCTGGGCTCGAACAGCACCTCGAATTCGCGCTTGCCGGCCATGAAGTCGTCGAACTTCGCCACCAGCAGCGAGCCGGCGGCATAGCGGCGGCCGTCCACGGTCCACGGCTCGCGCAGCTCCAGGCTCAGCCACTCGCGGAACACGCCTTTCTTGACGCTGTTGGGCACGTCGATCTTCGCCAGCGAGCCGTCGTCGCGGCGCAGGTACAGCTCGCTGTTGTAGAAGGCCAGGGTGCGGCTGACGAAGTCGCGCACGTGGCCCGGGGTGTGGTCGCGGTAGGCGGCGATGTACATGTCCTCCGCCCGGCCTTGGAAGACCGGCTGCGCTTGGCTCATCGGGGTGCCGCGCTTCCACTGCTTGACGATGCGCGGGTAGCCCGAGCTGGTCAGCGAACCGTCGCCGAAGTCGGTGTAGACGTAGACGGTGTCGCGGTCGATCCACTGCAGGCCACCCTTGGCCTCGGGGCGGAAGAAGCCGTCGGCGACGAACTGGCGTTGTTCGAGGTCGAACTCGCGGGTGACGTTGGCGTCGGCGCCGCCGCGCGAGAGCGCGATCAGGCAGCGGGTGTAGTCCGGGCGCAGGCAGTTGGCGCCGGCCCAGACCCAGTTCTCGCCCTCGGCCTCGGCCAGCGCGTCGAGGTCGAGCACGGTTTCCCAAGCGGGCTCGGCCTTGCGGTATTCGTCCAGGGTGGTGCGTCGCCACACGCCGCGGACATGGTTCCGGTCGCGCCAGAAGTTGTAGTAGTGGCGGCCGATCTTGGTCACGCCGGGGATGCGCGCGTCGGAGTCGAGGATGGCGAGCAGGTCGTCCTGCAGCGTCGCGAACTCCGGGTCGGCCTGCATCTTCTCGACGGTGACCGCGTTGCGGCTGCGCACCCAGTCCAGCGCCCGCTCGCCGGTCACCTCTTCCAGCCACAGATAGGGGTCGGCGGCGGACGAGGGCGGGGTGGCGACATCGGCGGCATGGGCGGCATGAGCGGCCAGGCCGAGGCCCAGACCGGACAGCAGACAGGCGAGGGAAGCCTTGCGCATCGTTTCGACTCCGGAATTCGGCAGACAAACGCCGACGCTAGCACGGTGTGCGAGTCCGGCGAGCATGACTTTCGTCATGGAGACGTTGACAGGGTCTTTTCCAGACGTAGCCCGTCGCCGCCGTCCTGGTAGTAGCCGGGCAGGGCGGCGACCGGGCGGTAGCCGGCGCCCGCATACAGCGCCAGCGCGGCCGGGTTGTCGGCGCGCACCTCCAGCCGCAGGCGGGCGCAGCCGCGGGCGCGGGCGAGTCGTTCGGCATCGTCGAGCAGCCGCCGGCCCAGCCCCTGCCCGCGCCGGGCGGGGGCGACGATGAGCGAATACAGCCGCGCCGTCGCGCTGCCGGCGCGGAACAGCAGCACGCTCGACCCGGCCAAGGTGCCGTCGCGCTCGGCGACCC
>JBEQAM010000271.1:0-3654 GCA_041640375.1 Rehaibacterium sp.
GTCGGCGACCTTGCCCACCGAGTCGCTGATCAGCGCCTTGATCTCGCGGGCCGCCTCGGCCGAACGCTGCGCCAGCGCCCGCACCTCCGACGCCACCACGGCGAAGCCACGGCCCTGCTCACCGGCGCGCGCCGCCTCGACCGCGGCGTTGAGCGCCAGGATGTTGGTCTGGAAGGCGATGCCGTCGATCACGCCGATGATGTCGCCGATCTTCTTCGACGAGGCGTTGATCTCACCCATCGTCTCCACCACCCGGCCGACCACGTCGCCGCCGCGTGTCGCCACTTCGCCCGCGCGCACCGCGAGCTGGCGCGCCTGGCGCGAGTTCTCGGCGTTCTGCTTCACGGTCGAGGTCAGCTCCTCCATCGAGGAGGCGGTCTCCTCCAGTGAGGCGGCCTGCTGTTCAGTCCGCCGCGACAGGTCGGCATTCCCCGTCGCGATCTCGCCCGCCGCCACGCCGATCGCCTCAGCGGCCTGCTGGATCCTGGCCACGATTGCACCCAACTGGTCGACGGTGGCGTTGGCGCTGGCGGCCAGTTCGCCGAAGGCACCAGGATGCGCTCGCTCGACCCGGCAGCTCAGATCGCCGGCAGCGATCGCGGCCATCACCCGACCGACGTCGTTCAGGCCGTCATCGGCCTGGCGCATCAGGCGGTTAAGCGCGCAGACCATGTCGCGGAAAGCGAACCGGAAACGTTCCTCGTCGCCTCGGACGCGGAAATCGCCGCAGCCGGCGGCCTCCGACAGGGTCAGGATCTGTTCGCCGATCGCCGCCAGGTTGGCCTTGATCTGGTCCATGGCAGCGGTGAGCTCGGCCTGCCGGCCGGGCAGGCGGTCCATGTCGGGGCGGAAGTCGCCCTCGGCATAGGCGGCCGCGACCTCGACCATGCGCGCCTGCACCCGCAGGTGACCTTCGGCCAGCCGGTTCACGGCCCCAGCCATGTCGGCATACGCGCCTGCGAATTCCGCCGCCGGCATGCGGTGTTCGGTCTGGCCGGCCTCGTGGGCTTGGCCCATCGCCAGCTGTGCGGTCATGAAGCGCTGCAGGGTGGCCTGCATCCGTCGCATGGCAGCAAGCAGCGACTCGCCCGCCCCTTGCACCTGGACCGGGTCCGACAACTCGCCGGCGGCGATCCGACGGACCACCTCGGCGGCATAGACCGGTTCCCCGCCGAGCTGACGCATCAGGCTGCGCCGGAACAGCCAGGCCATGGCGATCGCCACCCCCAGCGCACACAGTCCACCGAACAGGATCGCCTGCTCGCCGCGCGCCTCGGCGGCCACGGCTTGCTGGCTACGCTGCGCCAGCAGGGCCTGCTCTTCGGCCTGGAAGGCCTCCAGCCCCTGCTGCAGTTGCGTCACCAGTGCCTGCCCGTGGCCGGCTGCGTAGGCCTCCAGCACCGGCCCCAGGTTGCCGTCGCTCACCTCGCGGCGCAGCGAAACCAACCGCTCCTGCACCTCGATCAGCTGCTCGAAGGGCGCTTGCAGCGCCTGCAGCCGTTGTTGCTGTGCCGGGTTGTCGACCGTCAGCCGGGCCAGCTCGGCATGCTGGTCGGCGAAGCGCTGGCGACCGAGCCGGTAAGGCTCCAGATAGTCCTCGCGGCCGCTGAGCAGGAACCCGCGGACGCCGGCCTGCACCTCTCCCAGCGCGCCGTTCATGCCCTCGGCCAGGCCGATCACCCGATAGGTGTGCTCGTTCATGGACACGGCACGGCCCAGCCCCAACAGGCTGCCGAAACTGACCAGGCTCACCAGCAGCACCACCAGCCCGACCGAGCCGAAGGCCAGCGCCAGACGGCCGCTGACCGTCAACCGCTCCAGATCCTGAAGACGAATCGTACGCATTCGCGTTCTCCCTTGCGCGGGTGATGGATGACCGCCATGGCGGCCGGTCAGTGCATGGCCTGGGCGTCGTCGATCAATCCGAGCTCGTCACTGCGCAGCAGGCCATCGATGTCGAGCAGCAGCAGCATCCGCTGGCCGGCGGTGCCGATGCCGAGCAGGAAACGGGTGTCCACGGCCGTGCCCAGGTCCGGCGGCGGGCGCACCTGGTCGGCGGCCAGCCGCACCACGTCGGAGACGCCGTCGACCACCATGCCGATGATCCGGTTGCAGACGTTGAGGACCACCATTACGGTGAAGGCGTCGTAGGTGGCCTGGCCGAGGTGGAACTTGATGCGCAGGTCCACCACCGGGACGATGGTGCCACGCAGGTTGATCACGCCCTTGATGAAGTCGGGTGCGTCCGGCAGGCGGGTGACCGCGTCGTAGCCGCGGATCTCCTGCACCTTGAGGATGTCGACGCCGTACTCCTCCTCGCCCAGCGTGAAGGTCAGGTACTCCTCGGCGATCTCGATGCCGACGCGGCTCTCCGCCTTCGCCGCCGCCTGTGCCTGCTCGCTCATGGTCTTGCTCTCCGTATGAATTGCCCGGCCACGCTCAGGCGGCGTGGGCGGTGGTGAGCGCGCGCGCCACGCCGCCCACGTCCACGATCAGGGCCACCCGGCCGTCGCCGAGGATGGTCGCGCCGGACACGCCCGGCACGCGGCGGTAGTTGGCCTCGAGGTTCTTGACCACCACCTGCTGCTGGCCGAGCAGTTCGTCGACCTCCAGCGCCAGCTTGCGGCCGTCGTTCTCCACCACCACCACCAACCGCTCGTCGCGCTCGCCGTCGTCCGGCAGACGGTAAAACTCGGCCACGTTGACCAGCGGCAGGTATTCGCCACGCACCCGCAGCACGCGGCCGTTGCCCTGCACGCGCTTGATGTCGTCGGCCGCGGGCTGCATCGCTTCGATCACGTAACCCAGCGGCAGGATGAAGGTCTCGCTGCCGGCGGCGACCACCATGCCGTCGAGGATGGCCAGGGTCAGCGGCAGGCGCACGGTCATGGTGGTGCCCATGCCGGGCCGGCTGTCGATCCCGATCTCGCCGCCCAGGGCGACGATGTTCTTGCGCACCACGTCCATGCCGACACCGCGGCCGGACAGGTCGGTGACCTGGTCGGCGGTGCTGAAGCCGGGCTGGAAGATCAGCTCCCAGACCTGGGCGTCGGTGGGGTTGTCGGGGATGCTCAGGCCACGCTCGCGGGCCTTGGCCAGGATCTTGTCGCGATTGAGGCCGCGGCCGTCGTCGGCCACCTCGATCACGATGTGCCCGCCCTGGTGCGAGGCGCTGAGGGTGAGGGTGCCCTCGGCCGGCTTGCCGGCGGCGACGCGCTCCCCGGTCGGCTCCAGGCCGTGGTCGATGGCGTTGCGCACCAGGTGCACCAGCGGGTCGGCGATCTTCTCGATCACGCCCTTGTCCAGCTCGGTGGCCTCGCCGACGGTGCGCAGGCGCACCTGCTTGCCGAGCCGGGCGGACAGGTCGCGCACCATGCGCGGGAAGCGGCTGAACACCGAGCCGACCGGCAGCATGCGGATGCCGATCACCGCCTCCTGCAGGTCGCGGGTATTGCGCTCGAGCTGGGCCAGGCCGGCCATCAGCGCCTGGTGCGCGCGCGGGTCGAGCCCGGCCCCGGCCTGGCGGAGCATGGACTGGGTGATGACCAGCTCGCCGACCAGGTTGATCAGGGTGTCGATCTTGCCGGTCTGCACGCGCAGGGTGCTGTCGCCGCCGCCCGCCGCGCCGCCGGCGGGTGGGCCGGCGGATGCGGC
>JBEQAM010000272.1:0-3634 GCA_041640375.1 Rehaibacterium sp.
GCTGTAACATCTTCGGTCTTTGGAGCCGCCTTCGGGCAGCGCCGGGAGCCGATCCCTCGGGGTATAGCTCAGCCTGGTAGAGCGCCAGCTTTGGGAGCTGGACGTCGGGGGTTCGAATCCCTCTACCCCGACCAGACTGCGCGCCTCCCGCGGGCAAGGCGGTCGGCCCGGGACGGGGTGCTTGCGATCGACTGCGGGTGGAGGCCGGTATAGTTCGACCGACGCGCCCGTAGCTCAACCGGATAGAGCATCGGCCTTCTAAGCCGACGGTTGCAGGTTCGAGTCCTGTCGGGCGCGCCAGCTCCGAAAGTTTCGATGGTGGATGTAGCTCAGTGGTAGAGCACTGGATTGTGGCTCCAGGTGTCGCGGGTTCGATCCCCGTCTTCCACCCCAGTTCCCGGATGCTGCATAATGTGCGCGTCCGCTGCCGTGAGGCAGGAAAGGTTTTGGGCCGTTAGCTCAGTTGGTAGAGCAGCTGACTCTTAATCAGTAGGTCCTAGGTTCGAATCCTAGACGGCCCACCAAATCCTTCCAGCCGCACCTGATTTGAACTTCCCGCGGCAAGGCGAAAGTGGCGGAACTGGTAGACGCGCTGGATTTAGGTTCCAGTGGGGCAACCCGTGAGAGTTCGAGTCTCTCCTTTCGCACCACCCGGCGTGGTGGGCGCGGGGCGACAATGGGCTCCACGGGTTTTTTCATGTCCGCGCCAAGCCGAGCGGTCGGGGTGCGGGTAGGCAGGAGTGATCATGCAAGTTTCGATTGAGAACGTCGGTAACCTCGAGCGCCGCCTGACGGTGAGCCTGCCGGCCGAACGCCTCGAGGGCGAAGTCAGGTCCCGTCTGCGCGAGATCGCGCGTACCGCGCGCATCAAGGGGTTCCGTCCGGGCAAGGTTCCGCCGAAAGTGATCGAGCAGCGCTACGGCGAGCGGGTACGTTCCGAGGCGCTGGGCGAGCTGGTCCGCGAGACCTTCAACGAGGCGGTGAGCCGCGAGAACCTGCGTCCCGCCGCCGCCCCCGACATCCAGGCCGGCAGCGCCGAGGCGGGCGAGTTCCGTTACGTGGCCACCTTCGAGGTGGTGCCGGACTTCGGGCAGATCGATGTCGCCAAGCTCAAGATCGAGCGCGTGGTCGCCAGCGTCGAGGACGCCGACGTCGAGCGCATGATCGAGACCCTGCGCCAGCAGCGCCGCACCTGGGAGCCGGTCGAGCGCGCCGCGCAGAGCGGCGATCTGGTGATGGTCGAGACCTGGGCCGAGGCGGACGGCCAGCGCGTGCCTACCGAGGGCGCCGAGCGCGGCGCCACCGTGGTCGGCTCGGGTGTGATGGTCGCCGAGCTGGAGGCGGCGCTGATCGGCATGTCGGCCGGCGATGAAAAGACCGTCGAGGTCGCTTTCCCGGCCGATTGGCGCGTCGAGGCGCTGGCCGGCAAGACCGCGCAGGTCCGGATCAAGGCCGTACGCGTCTCCGAGGCGCGGGTGCCGGAGGTCGACGCGGCGTTCATCGAGAGCTTCGGCGTCAGGGGCGGCGACCTGGACAAGTTCCGCGCCGAGGTTCGTGCCAACCTGGAGCGCGAGCTCAGGGGGGCGCTGATGGCGCGCCTGCGCGGCGAGGTCGTCGACAAGCTGGTCGCCGCCTACGAGGACATCGAGTTCCCGCCGAGGCTGATCGAGAACGAGGCCCGCGGCATGGCCCGCCAGGCCGAGCAGCAGGCACGCCAACAGGGTCAGCAGGGCGTGACCATCTCGCACGAGGCCTTCCTGCCGGCCGCGCGCAAGCGCGTCGCCGCCGGGCTGCTGGTCGGCGAGATCGCCCGCCAGCACGGCCTGCGTCTGGATCCCAAACGCCTGAACGAGACCCTGCAGCTGATCGCCTCGACCTACGAGGATCCGCAGCAGGTCGTCGATCTGTACCGTCAGGATGCCCAGCTGATGCAGAACCTGCAGGCGCGGGTGATGGAGGAACAGGTGATCGACTGGATCGCTTCGCACGCCGACGCCACCGAGCGGACGCTGAGCTTCGACGAAGTGATGCGCCCCGGCCAGGCGGCCTGATAGGCTGCCGGCTGGACGATCAGGAGACCCTACGAGTCATGAGCGCGAAGATGGATCCCACCGTTGCACTGAATCTCGTTCCGATGGTGGTCGAGCAGACCAGCCGCGGCGAGCGCGCCTACGACATCTATTCGCGTCTGCTCAAGGAGCGGGTGATCTTCCTGGTCGGTCCGATCGACGACCACATGGCCAATGTGGTCGTCGCCCAGCTGCTGTTCCTGGAAGCGGACAACCCCGAGAAGGACATCAGCCTGTACATCAACTCGCCGGGCGGCATCGTCACCGCGGGGCTGGCCATCTACGACACCATGCAGTACATCAAGCCCGACGTGAGCACCATCTGCGTCGGTCAGGCGGCCAGCATGGGCGCGTTGCTGCTGGCCGCGGGTGCCAAGGGCAAGCGCTATTCGCTGCCCAACTCGCGGGTGATGATCCACCAGCCGCTCGGCGGCTTCCAGGGCCAGGCGACCGACATCGACATCCATGCCCGCGAGATCCTCTCGCTGCGCGACAAGCTGAACGCGATCATGGCCCGGCACACCGGCCAGCCGATCGAGCAGATCGCCAGGGACACCGACCGCGACAACTTCAAGAGCGCCGAGGAGGCCAAGGCCTACGGCCTGGTCGACGAGGTGCTGGTCCGGCGCCCCGACGAGAGCATCCAGCCCTCCTGATTCCCCGATTCGCGCCGCCCGTCGCCCCCTCGCTCCGTCCTGCCGGCGCGGGGCTTGTGGCGTCAGGGCTGTGCTATTCTCCGACCCGAACCACCCTTTTCGAGGCGCCTGAAGCATGAGCGAAGACCGTCAGGGCCGATCCGGCGACAGCGGCAAGATCCTCTACTGCTCCTTCTGCGGAAAGAGCCAGCACGAGGTGCGCAAGCTGATCGCGGGCCCCAGCGTGTTCATCTGCGACGAGTGCGTCGAGCTCTGCAACGACATCATCCGCGAGGAGCTCGAGGAGAAGGCGCAGGCGGCCCGCAGCCATCTGCCAAAGCCCCGTGAAATCATGGAGGTCCTGGACCAGTACGTGATCGGGCAGTCGCGCGCCAAGAAGACCCTCTCGGTGGCGGTGTACAACCACTACAAGCGCATCGAGAGCCGGCAGAAGAGCGACGACGTCGAGCTGGCCAAGTCCAACATCCTGCTGATCGGCCCGACCGGCTCCGGCAAGACGCTGTTGGCCGAGACGCTGGCGCGCCTGCTCAACGTGCCGTTCACCATCGCCGATGCCACCACGCTGACCGAGGCCGGTTATGTCGGCGAGGACGTCGAGAACATCATCCAGAAGCTCCTGCAGAAGTGCGACTACGACGTCGAGAAGGCGCAGCAGGGCATCGTCTACATCGACGAGATCGACAAGATCTCACGCAAGTCCGAGAACCCGTCGATCACCCGTGACGTGTCCGGCGAGGGCGTGCAGCAGGCGTTGCTCAAGCTGATCGAAGGCACGGTCGCCAGCGTGCCGCCGCAGGGTGGGCGCAAGCACCCGCAGCAGGAGTTCCTGCAGGTCGACACCCGCAACATCCTGTTCATCTGCGGTGGCGCTTTCGCCGGGCTGGACAAGATCATCCAGCAGCGCAGCAC
>JBEQAM010000273.1:0-3612 GCA_041640375.1 Rehaibacterium sp.
CATCCTGCTGCTGGCGCTGCTCGCGGCCGGCGCGCTGGCGCTGGCCGGCTGGCCGCATGCCGGGCCGCAAATGTTGGCGGCGCTGGCCGCGTCGCTGGCGGCGATCCGGCTGCTGCTCTACCTGCTGCGGCGCGGGATGAACCCCGGCCCACTGCTGGACGCCTTCGAACATACCGTCAGCAGCGTGATCTGGGCGGTGGTGGCGCTGTATCTGCTCGGCTGGCTGGGGCCGGCGCGCGAGCTGCTCGACGGCGTCGCCCTGAGTTTCGGCGAAACGCGCTTCTCGCTGCTCGACCTGATCACCATCGTGGTGGTGGTGGCGCTGCTGCTGCTCGGCGCCGGCCTGCTCTCGCGCCTGCTGGAGCGGCGGGTGATGGCGGCTGGCGAGGTGTCGATCGGCGTGCGCGTCGGCGTGGCCAAGGTACTGCGCTTCACCCTGGTGCTGCTGGCCTTCCTGGTCGGCCTGAACATCGTCGGCGTCAACCTGACCTCGCTGGCGGTGTTCTCCGGTGCGCTCGGCGTCGGCATCGGCTTCGGCCTGCAGCGGATCGCGTCGAACTTCATCTCCGGCTTCATCCTGATCATGGACCGCTCGATTCGTCCGGGCGACGTGATCACCGTCGGCGACAGCTTCGGCTGGGTGAAGGAACTCAACGCACGCTACGTGGTGGTGCGCAGCCGCGACGGCGTGGAGACGCTGATCCCGAACGAGAACCTGATCACCTCGGAGGTGATCAACTGGAGCTACTCGGACAAGGCGGTACGGCTCAAGGTGCCGGTGCAGGTCAGTTATGACGACGACCCGATCCGCGCCATGGCGCTGCTGGTCGAGGTCGGCCGCGCCCATCCGCGGGTCGAGGACGAGCCGGCGCCGGTGGCGCGGCTGATGGGCTTCGGCGACAACGGCATCGAGCTGGAGCTGCGGGTGTGGATCGACGACCCGCAGGAAGGCGTCAACAACATCCGCTCCGAGCTGAACGTGGAAATCTGGAAGGCCTTCAAGGCGGCCGGCATCACCATCCCCTACCCGCAGCGCGACCTGCACGTGAAAACCCTGCCGGCCGGCTGGCCCGGGCGCCCCGACCCGGCGGCGGACTGACCGCCCGGACCGGCTTCCTGCGTGTGCATCCAGACGGGGGGAGTCCGCCAACATGCCGGCGGCGTCGGGTCGCGGCCGGCGGGAGGTTCCGCCATGCGTCTGGATGCGTTCGGCTGGCTGTTGTTGCCAGCCTTGGCCCTGTCCGCCTTCGATGCCGTCGCCCAACGCGGCAGCAGCAAGAACGCCCCGCCCGAATTGCCGCGTTGCGCGGCGCCGGTCGGCACGGTCGCCATCGACGAGCCGGCCCATCCGTGGTGGCGCGACTACCAGCTCGGTAGCCCCGAGGCCCTCATCAAGATGATGGCGCAGCGCTCGAACTGCCTGCGGGTGGTCGATCGCGGGCGCGGCATGCAGATGCGCAGCGGCGAACGCGCGCTGGCCGACTCGGGCGAATTGCAGCGCGGCGCGAATGTCGGGCGCGGGCAGGTGGCGGCGGCCGACTATGTCATCGTTCCCGACATCGTCGGCAGCGATGCCAACGCCGGCGGGGCCAACGTCGGCGGCGCGATCGGCGGCATCGTCGGCGGCCGTTTCGGCGCCGCACTGGGCGGGCTGCGCACCAAGAAGATGGAGGCGCACACGCTGCTCACCCTGCTCGATCTGCGCACCACCGAGCAGCTCTACGTCGCCGAGGGCATGGCGCAGAAGACGGATATTTCCTTCGGCGGCGGCGGTTATCGCGGCGGCGTGCTGGCGGTGGGCGGCGGTTACGCCGACACCGAGATCGGCAAGGTGATCAGTGCCGCCTACACCCGCGCCTTCGTCGATCTGGTCGGCTACATGCAGGGCATGAGCGGCAATGCGGCGGCCTCGGCGCCGGTCCAGGCCTACCTCGTCACCACCGCCACCGAGCTCAGGCGCACGCCGTCGGAATCGTCCGGCAGCGTGCGCGCCTTCCAGCCCGGCGATCTGGTCTATCCCACCGGCGGCAAGGAAGGCATCTGGTGGGAGGTCGAGGACGAGAACGGCAACCCCGGCTGGGTGTCGTCGGCGGCGATCTCGCCGCGCGGTCAGTGACTCCGGCGGCGGAGAGGCGGCGGACGGACTTGCATGCGGCACGACGTGGCGGCAGGGTGGACGGGTCAGCCGCCAGCCGCACGGAGCCCGGTCCATGCTGCGCAGTCTGCTGAACGTCCTCGCCGCCGTCGCCATCGCCTACGCGCTGTACCTGGCGCTGCTGTTCCTGCAGCAGCGGCAGATGATGTTCCCCGGCGCCGGCATGCGCTGGGACGACAGCGCGGCCTGGTGGCCGCCGCGGGCGCAGGACGTGCGTATCCCGGCCTCGTTCGGTGAGGTGCGCGGCGTGCTCCTGCCGGCGCCGGGCGAGGACGCGCTCGCGCCGGCGGCGCTGTACTTCCACGGCAATGCCGAGACGGTGGAGCAGAACCTGCCCCTGCTGGCCGGCGTGGCCGCGCTCGGCATGCACGTGCTGCTGCTGGAATACCCCGGTTACGCCGGTGCCGACGGCCGGCCGACCCGCGCGACGCTCAACGAGACGGCGCGGTTGGGCTACGACTGGCTGGCCGCGCATGCGCAGGTCGATGCCGCCCGCATCGTGGCCATCGGCCGTTCGATCGGCAGCGGGCCGGCGCTGGAGCTGGCCGGCGAGCGGCCGCTGCGCGCGCTGGTGCTGCTGGCCGGCTTCACCTCGGTGGCCGACTTCGCGCGCCGGATGGGTGCGCCGGCCTTCCTGATCCGCGACCGCTACGACAACCTGGCCCGCCTGGACGCATACGACGGCCCGCTGCTGCTGTTCCACGGCCGACGGGACCGGATCATTCCCCACGCGCACGGCCGGCGACTCGCCGCGGCGCATCCGCGGGCCGAACTGGTGACCCTGGACTGCGGGCACAACGACTGCCCGTACTTCGATGCTGCCTTTCTCGCCCGGTTGCGCGCCTTTCTCGTGGCGGAAGGCGTGCTCGATGCCGCTGTGCCGGGCGCGGGGCGGCCGTCGGATTGAGGCGGCCCCGTGCGCGGGAGCGCTGCCGGCCGCCTGCGGCAACGGCGCCCGGAGGCGCCGTCGCCGCCGATCCGCCGCGTGCTGCGATCAGAACACGCCGCGCTCGGTCGCCGTCGGCGTGCGGCTCTGCGCGAGCGGGCAGCGCGATAGGCGGCGGTACCTGGTGCAGTACGCGTCGTCGGTGAGCGCGGCCAGGGTGCGGCCGTTGCGGACGATCAGCGGTGGGGTGAGCGCGTTCGGATCCATGGCGCTGAACGCACCATCGGCCGAGCCGTACTTGCCGTTCGGGTGGCGCACGCTCAGGGCGCCGGTGGCGCTGCCGTGCGCGAGCGAGAGGATGCGCACCGGGCGGCCGGGCTTGATCTGCAGACGCCACCTCCCGGCGCCCTGGGCGGGCTGTCCCGCCGCCCGTCGGCGTCGTCGAGGCAAGGACGCCGCGGGGGCGGCCGTCGCCGCAAGCAATGGCCGTCGAGGCTACTTCAGACCCGCCCGGCGACCGGAATCAGCGCGCCGGTGATGGCCGAAGCGCCCGGCGAGAGCAGAAACACGA
>JBEQAM010000274.1:0-3608 GCA_041640375.1 Rehaibacterium sp.
TGATCGCCTCGAAGCCCAGGTTCTGCGACAGCGCCTCGCGCAGCGTCTCCTCGGTAAGGAAGCCGAGCAGCACCAGCATCTCGCCGAGCGGCTTCTTGACCCGGCCCTGCTCGAACAGGGCGATCTTGAGCTGGTCGGAGGTGATCAGGCCGCGGGCGATCAGTTCGTCGCCGAGGCGGCGCTTGGGTGCAGCCGTGAGGTTCATCGGGCGGGCGCCTCCGTGACGGTGGCGGCCTCGAGCGTGCGCAGGCGGCGCTGTGCCGCGGCCGGATCGAAGGCGTGCGGCGCGCCGCCGGCGGCCAGCGCGAGCGCCCGGCGGTAGTGTTCGGCGGCCAGCGCCGGCTTGCGCAGGCGGTCGAGGGCGACGGCCAGATTGAAGGCGTAGTCGGCGTTGTCCGGCGTCAGGGCGTGCGCCTGGAAGTAGGCCTGCTGCGCTTCGCTCCAGCGTCCTTCCTCGGCCAGGCGGTTGCCGAGCGCGAAATGCAGCGGCGCGGCCTGCGGTTGCGCGGCGAGCGCGCCGCGCAGGCGGCTTTCGGTGGCGAGCGGGTCGGCGCCACCGACGTGTTCGGCCAGTGCGGCCAGCGCGACCGGATGCTCCGGCTCGACCTGCAGCACCTGGCGGTAATGTGCGACGGCAGCGGCGATGTCGCCGCGCCGTTCGGCGATGGCACCCAGCCCGAGCAGGGCATCGGGGTGGCGCGGCGATTGCCGCAGCGCCTGCGCGTAGTGCACCTCGGCCTCGTCGAGGCGGTCGGCTTGCAGGGCTTGGTAGCCCTGCGCCAATGCGCTGGCCCGGCTGACGCCGCGGGTCACCACCGGCGCCTGGTGACGGCGCAGCGCCACGGCATCGCCGGCTGTGGGGGCCAAGGGGGATGACGAGGACGGTGGCTCGGCGGGCCGGGGTTCGGCCGTGGCGACGGCGGCGGGCCGGCTGGGCTCGGCAGGAACGTCCATGGGCGTGCCGGCAGCGATGGCGGGTGTGGGCGCCATCGCCGTGGGCATGGCGTCGATGTCGGTGGCCGCAGCCGTGAGCACGGCGGCTGGCGTGCCGTCGCTGTCGGTGTCCGGCGCGGCGCTCGCCGCAGTGTCCTGTGGCGGCGGCAAGGCCGCTTGCAGCGATCCGCGACCCTGCGATTCCAGAAGCCACCAGGCGCCGCCGAGCGACACGGCAATCAGCGCGGCCAGACCCGCCAGCAGCAGACCGGGGCCGCGACGCGGCCTGCCGGCGCCGATGCTGGCCGACAGTACGGTCTGCGCTTGCTGGCGCGGGCCGGCGGCGGCCGACATACGCGGTGGTGGGTTGGATGCCGGTCGCCTCGCGTCGCCCGTGGCCGCCGTCGCGCGGTCGGCTGGCGCGTGGTCCTGTGTCGTGGCGGGCGGCTCGATCGGCTCCAGCGACAGAGGCGGTGCGGATCGGGGCTCGAGCTCGGAGGTGGGCGTGGACGCTGGCGTGGATGCGGCGGCCGCTGCCGCGCCGGTGTCGTCCGCCGGCGCCGGCTTCTTGCGTGCCTCGGCCTGCCGCAGCGCTTCGATCAGCAGGCTCATCGGCGCGCGGCCTCCCCGATGGGCGCGTCGGCGGCATCGAAGAAGCCGCTGTCGGGCAGTTGCCCGGCGACGCCGCGGAAATCGCCGAACAGGCTGGGGTCGCGCACGATGGTCGGGCGCAGGAAGATCACCAGCTCGCTCTTGGCGGTGCGGTTGTTGCGGTACTTGAACAGCTCGCCGATGCCCGGCAGGCGGCTGATGCCCGGCACGCCGTCGCTGGCGTTCTCGATGCGGTCGCGCATCAGGCCGCCGAGCACGGCGGTCTCGCCGTCGCGGATCTTGATGATCGACTCCATCTCGCGGGTCTGTATCTCCGGCACGCGGCTGCTGATGTCGGGAATGCTGGCGCCGCCCTGCCGCGCCAGCGCGAGGGTGAGCGCCACGCCCGGATCCTCGACGAAGCCGGTGAGTCGGGAAATGGTCGGGCGCAGGTTGAGGATCACCTCGTCGTCGTCGCCGACCTGCGGGGTGACGTTCATCAGGAAGCCCACCGGCACCGTGTTGGGTGTGGAGCTGACGGTGAAGGTGGCGTTGCTGCCGGCCGTGCCGGGCGTGAAATCGGCGTTGAGGGTGAAGTAGACCAGGTTGTCGACGACCTTGATCAGCGCGGTCTGGTTGTTGAGCACGCTGATTTTCGGGCTGGACAACACCTTGGTGCGGCCGAAGGATTCGAGCAGCTGCACGGTCAGCGAGATGTCGGTGTTGCCGAGCCGGCGGGTGTAGTCGATCACGCCCAGCGCCGGGATCTCGCCGGTGCCCGGCGCGCCGCCGGGCAGGCTGGTGCCGGTGCCCGAGGGAATCTGGCGGATGCGGGTGCGGGTGCCGCGGTCGCGCAGCAGGTCCCAGTTGATGCCCTGTTGGTAGTTGTCGGCCAGCTCGACCTCGACCACGGTGGCCTCGATCAGCACCTGGCGGCGCGCGTTGCCGACCAGCTGGTCGAGGAAGGCCTGCACGCGTTCGTGCTGGCGGGCGGTCGCGCGCACCGCGATGGTGCCGGTCTCGGGGTGGGGGATGACCGCGGCGGCCTCGCGGAACAGGCTGCGTCCGCCGGCGCGCGCCTCCTCACCGGCGCTGGCCGGATCGGTCAGTACCGACTCGGCCGGCAGCAGCTTGTCGGTCTCGCGCAGCAGGCTGTCCAGCGCGGCCAGCAGGTTGTCCCAGAAGCGGTTGTTGGAGACGTTGGTCAGCTCGGTGCGCGAGTTGTTGCCGACCTCGCCGCCGCCGCCGGTGGCGCCGATGCTGCCGGGGGTGGCCACCTGGGTGGCGATCGACACGTTGCTGGTCGCGTCACGCTGCATGTTGAGGTAGTCGATCTTGTACAGCCGCAGGAACGGCGCGTCCGGCACGATCGACAGGTTGTCGCCCTCCAGGGTGTAGCGCATGTCCACCTGGCGGGCGATGCGGTCGAGGATCTGCGTCAGGGTCTGGTCGATGGCGTTGATGGTGACCGTGCCGCGGATGTCCGGATGCACGTCGACGTTGAGCTTCGCATCGCGGGCCAGCGCGAACAGCAGTTCCTGCGCCGGCACGTTGTTGACCACCACGCTGTAGGTCTCCTGTGGCGGCAGCGCGCGCGGCGGCGGCAGCGCGCGCGCGCGCGCGACCGGCGCGGGGATGTCCTCGGCCGGCGGTGCGCCGCGATCGTGCTGCAGGTGGGTGTCGGACAGCTTCGGCGGCTGGTGGGCGCAGCCGGCGGCGAAGGCGATGAGCAGTGCGAGGGGAAGCGGACGGCGTAGGCTCATGTGCGGTTCCCGGCGCTCGATCGGACGACGCCGAGCGAGCGGATGATGGGCTGGTTGTTGCGGAGGCTGTCGGGCAGTTGCGCCGCGGCCTGGCGGGCTGCTGCGGCGCTGGTGAACTCGCCGGCATAGAAGACCACTATCGGCACGCCGTCGGATTCGCGGCGCTGCACGCGCAGTTCCATGTCGGGCAGCGCGGCGGCGATGCGCGAGAGCTCCTGCAGCGCGGCGCTCTCGTCGGGCCGGCGCAGCGCGGCGATCTGCAGGGTGAAGCCGTCGTCCGTCCGGGTCAGCCACTGCGCGAAGGCGTGTTCGGCCCGGGCC
>JBEQAM010000275.1:0-3587 GCA_041640375.1 Rehaibacterium sp.
CCCGATCCTGCGCAACTTCTTCGCCAACCTGGCCTACGCCGCGGTCCTGATCCTGGTCATCGTGACCGCGCTGGACGTGATCGGGGTGCCACCCACCTCACTGCTGGCAGTGGTCGGCGCCGCCGGTTTGGCGATCGGCCTGGCGATGCGCGACTCACTGTCCAACATCGCCGCCGGTGTGATGCTGATCGTGCTGCGGCCGTTCCGTGCTGGCGACGTGGTGAAACTGGCCGGTACCGACGGCGTGGTCGAGCAGGTTCGGCTGTTCCAGACCGTGGTGCGCACGTTCGAGAATCATGAGGTGATACTGCCCAACGGCCAGATCACCGCCGCGCCGATCATCAATTTCACCGCCCGCGAGCAACGCCGCATCGACATCCCGGTCGGCATCGGCTACGACGACGACGTGCGCGAGGCTCGCCGCGTGCTGCTGGCGATTGCCGCCGGGCACGAGAAGGTGCTGGCCGAACCGGCCGCCGACGTGGTGGTGAGCGGATTGGGCGAGAACAGCGTCGACCTGACCTTGCGCGCCTGGGTGCGCACACCGGATTACGCGCCGACCCGCAGCGACCTGCTGGAAGCCATGCACCGTGGGCTGGGCGAAGCCGGCATCACCATCCCCTACCCGCAGCGCGACCTGCACCTGCACCTGCCCGATGCGCTGCCGCCACTCCGGGGCGAGGCATGCTGCGTACGTGAGTGAACCCGGCCCGAGGCTCCACTCCCGGCTCCACTCCCAGTCGCCCGGCTCGACGATCGGCTGCCCGGCAGCCCCCGGCTGGCGCTGCAGCCGCATCAGCAGCGCAGACTTCCATCGGCTGTGGAGCATGTTCCGGACATGGTCCGACCGAACCGGCGTGGTCTGCTCAGCGACGCGTCGGGCCCGGCAGACTCGCCAGAAGTCCGGCCGGCCTCCGTGGCCCGGGTTCAGCCCATGCCGCCCAAGCGGCCCATGAACTGACGGTAATAGCGCAGCTCGTCCACCGAGTCACGAATGTCGCTCAGGGCCGTGTGCGCCGAAGTCTTGCTGAAGCCCTTGTACACCTCCGGCGCCCAGCGCCGGGCCAGCTCCTTGACCGTGCTGACGTCGAGGTTGCGGTAGTGGAAGAAGCGCTCGAGCCGGGGCATCAGACGATACAGGAAGCGGCGATCCTGACAGATCGAGTTGCCACACATCGGCGACTTGCCGGCCGGCACCCAGCGGGTCAGGAAATCCATGGTCACCGCCTCGGCGCGCGCCATGTCGATATCGCTCTCCAGCACCCGCGCCCACAGCCCCGAGCGGGTGTGTTGGCTGCGGTTCCATTCATCCATCGCCTGCAGGCGCTCGACCGGGTGACGGATCGCCAGCGCCGGCCCCTCGGCGACGACGTTGAGGTCCCTGTCGGTGACCAGGGTGGCGATCTCCAGGATGGAGTCGTCGTCCGGGTCCAGCCCGGTCATTTCCAGGTCGATCCAGATCAGGTGCTCTTCGTTGGGGACGGTCGGTTGGCTCATGCGCTCGCCGGATGCGGGAAAGGTCGGCATGATACTTCAGCCCGCCTGCCCCGGATGAGGCCTCCCCATGCCGTTGACCGACAGCCTCGGCCATTACCAGATCCTCACCGCCATGCTGGCCCCCGCCCTGTTGATGGCGGCGACCGGCTCGCTGCTGATCTCGGCCAACAACCGGCTGGCGCGAGTGGTGGACCGGCTGCGGGCCCTGGTGACCGCCTGGACGCGGGCGGAAGCCGCCACGCGCACGGTGCTGGAACCGCAGATCCTCCGCCACCGGCGACGCAGTTATCACGTCCTGCGTGCCTGCGTGCTGTTCTACGTCGCGCTGGGTTCGTTCGTCGGCACCAGCCTGGCGCTGGCGGTCGACGCCTTCACCGGCTTCGCTCTCGGTGAGCTGCCCACCGGCTTGGCCGTGTTCGGCACGCTCTGCCTGCTCGCCGGCAGCCTGTTCATGGGGCTGGAGGTGAGTCTGGCGGTGCGCAGTCTGGACGACGAGCTGGATCATCAGCTCGGGCGCAGGCAGTGACTCAACCGGCCCTGCCGCGCTTGCGACGGAAGTAGCCGGTCAGGCGAGCGGCGGCCTCCTCCGCCAGCAGGCCACCCTGTACCCGCACGCGGTGGTTGTGGCGCGGGTCGGTCAGCAGGTCGAAGACGCTGCCGCAGGCACCGGTCTTGGGGTCGCGGGTGGCGTAGACCACGCGGGCGATACGGGCGTGCACCATCGCCATCGCGCACATCGCGCAGGGTTCCAGCGTCACGTACAGCGTGGTGCCGAGCAGGCGATGGTTGCCCAGTCGCAGGCCGGCCTGGCGCATGGCGACGATCTCGGCGTGCGCGGTCGGGTCGTGCTCGGTGATGTTGCGGTTCCAGCCTTCGGCCAGCAGCGCGCCATCGGCACCGACCAGCACCGCGCCGACCGGCACCTCGTCGTCCTCGGCCTCGGCGCGGTCGGCCAGCGCCAGGGCATGGCGCATCCAGCGCTCATCGGATGCGACGGTGGAGTCCGGATTCGTCACCTCAACCTCGGCTTCGTTCACTGCCGGTGCCGCCATCCATGGCGCTGCCAGACCGGTCGCGGATCGCCCGGCCCAGCCACCCATGGCCGGCTACTCCCACTCGATGGTCGCGGGCGGCTTGCCACTGATGTCATAAACTACACGAGATATACCGCGTAGCTCATTGATTATTCTTCGAGAAACAAGATCGAGAAATTCGTAGGGGAGATGGGCCCAGTGGGCGGTCATGAAGTCGACCGTCTCGACCGCGCGCAGCGCGATCACCCACTCGTAGGCACGGGCGTCGCCGACCACGCCGACCGACTTGACCGGCAGGAACACCGCGAAGGCCTGACTGACCTTGTCGTACAGGCCCTGCCGGCGCAGTTCCTCGATGAAGATGTGATCGGCGCGGGCCAGCAGCTCGGCGTACTCGGGCTTGACCTCGCCGAGGATGCGCACGCCCAGGCCCGGGCCGGGGAACGGGTGGCGGTAGACCATGTGGTGCGGCAGGCCGAGCTCGATGCCGACCCGGCGCACCTCGTCCTTGAACAGCTCGCGCAGCGGCTCGACCAGGCCCAGCTTCATGTGCTCGGGCAGGCCGCCGACATTGTGATGGCTCTTGATGACGTGGGCCTTGCCGGTCTTGCTGCCGGCCGACTCGATCACGTCCGGGTAGATGGTGCCCTGCGCCAGCCATTTCACATTGTCAATCTTGGCCGACTCCTCCTCGAAGACCTCGACGAACAGCCGGCCGATGATCTTGCGTTTGGCCTCGGGATCGCTGTGGCCCTCCAGCGCGGCGAAGAACCGTTCGCGGGCATCGACACGGATCACCTTCACGCCCATGTGCTCGGCGAACATCGCCATCACCTGGTCGCCCTCCTGCCAGCGCAGCAGGCCGGTATCGACGAACACGCAGGTCAGCTTGTCGCCGATCGCGCGGTGCAGTAGCGCGGCCACGACCGACGAATCGACGCCGCCGGACAGGCCGAGCAGCACGTGGTCGTCGCCGACCTGCTCGCGGACGCGGGCGATCTGGTCTTCGATGATGTTGGCCGCGGTCCACAGCATCCGGCAGCCGCAGATCTCGTG
>JBEQAM010000276.1:0-3580 GCA_041640375.1 Rehaibacterium sp.
CCGCGGCCGTGCTGGCGATCGGCCTGTTCGCGGTCGGTTCGGGGGAGCGAGCGCCCGGGGCGGCGGCGCCGAGCTTCGCCGATGCGATCAATCGCCAGGCCGACGCGATCGTGATCGAGTACCAGGCGGCCCTGGCCCAGCTCGGCGGAGCGCCGCTGCCGGAGGAGATCGGGCCGGCCCTGGACGAGCTCGACCGCAGCGCGGCGCGCATCCGCACGGCGCTGGCCGCCGCCCCGGACACCGTCTTCCTGCTCGATCAGCTGCGGCGCACCTACGCGCGCCGCCTGGCCCTGACCCAGTACGCCATGAGCTGATGCGCCGTTTCCCTTCCCCTCTCGCCCCGATTCTTCGAACCGATCTTCCGAGGAGTGTCCGATGAAGACCACCATCCCGCTGATCCTGCTGCTGGGCCTGGCCGCCGCCCCGGCCACGGCCTCGACCCCGATCGACGAGTCGCGGCCGCTGGCCGCGGACGGACGCGTGGCGATCGACAACATCAAGGGCCGCATCCTGGTGCGCACATGGGATCGCAACGAGGTGCGCGTGAGCGGCTCGCTGGGCGAGGGCGTGGAGCGGCTGGCCATCGACGGCGGTGCCGGCAGCCTGAGCATCCGCGTGATCTATCCGCCGCCGTCGCGCAGCGGTCTGTTCAACTGGTGGGGCGGCGGCGATCGCGGCGGGCCGAGCAACATCGAGGTCCGCGTGCCGGCGCGCGCCGAGGTGGTGGCGCAGGGCGTCAGCGCCGACATCGACATCGAGGGCGTGCGTGGCCGCCGGCTCGAAGCCAAGACGGTCAGCGGCAAGATCCGCGCCGAAGGCGCGCCGGAGGAGGCCGAGTTCAATGCGGTCAGCGGCAGCCTGGACCTGCGGCTGGAAGGCTCCAGCGTCAGTGCCGAGACGGTCAGCGGCACGGTCACGCTGGAGGGCAGTCCGGGCGGGCGCATCACGGTGGAAACGGTGTCGGGCAGCATCGTGGTCAGCGCGGGCGAGGTCCGCCGCTTCAACGCCAGCACCGTTTCCGGCAGTCTGCGACTGAAGGTCGACAGGCTGGCGCGCGATGCGCGTATCGGTGCCGAGACGCTCAGCGGCGGAATCGATCTGATCTTGCCGCGCGACAGCTCGGCCAACCTGTCGATCTCGACCTTCAGCGGCGACATCCGCTCGGAGGTCGGTGAAGTCAAGCGTCCGCGCCACGGGCCGGGGTCGAGCCTGGAGGCGCGGCTGGGGGACGGTGACGGCGACGTGCGCCTGGAGTCGTTCTCCGGCACGGTGCGCGTGCGCCTGGAGTAGGCCCGCGCCCAGGCGGCAGCCGAGGCGTCATCGACGAAGGACCGGGGCATGCGCCCGGCCTGCTCTCGTGCACCCGGCACGGGCGCACTCCTGGAGGTGCAGGCCCTGCCACGAGTTGGCCACAGCAAGCCAAGCGCATCTGCGGAAGGGCCGCCGACCGCGGAGAGCAGGCGTGGAGCGCAACTGCGGGTCGATGGGGACGAGCCGGATACCAGGTGGTGTCGACCCGGGCGAGCGGACCTGTGGCCAGCTCTCCTGGCCAAAGGCAGGCGGTGTAAATCGGGTGTCGTGCAGCGTGCAGTGAAGGAGTCCATGCTTGCCAGGGGCGTTCTCGCCTTGCGCCTGACGAGTCGCGCAGGAGCGCGGCCGAACGCCGAAGGCGGCCCGAAGGGGGCGGTCAGCAGGCCCGCCGTAGATGGGCGAGGGTGATGGACCGCAGTGATGGCAGGCAGGCGCCGGCGACCTGCCCTCGCTCCCTGCCCCGATGGGGGCCGCTCCCGATCAGGGGAGGTACGCAGCTGCCCGCCGGACCCAGGGCCGGGCATCGGCGCTGAAGCCGGCATGGCGGCGATGCCGGGCAGGCGTGCGGATAGGCGCCGGCATGCGTTGCCGTGCGGGGCAGCACACCGGGCCGGGACCCGGCCGCCGCACTCAGTGCAGCAGCACGATCGTGCCCAGGCCCAGGAAGCTCAGGAAGCCGATCACGTCGGTGACCGTGGTGAGGATGACGCCGCCGGCCAGGGCCGGGTCGATGTCGATGCGCTTGAGCGTGAGCGGCACCAGCACGCCGGCCAGCGCGGCGGCAAACAGGTTGATGGTGAGCGCGGTGCCGATGACCAGCGAGATCTTCGGGTCGCCGAACCACAGCCAGGCCGCCAGTCCCACCACCGTGCCCCAGATCACGCCGTTGAGCAGGGCCACCATCAGCTCCTTGCGCATCAGCACGCGGAAGTTGGTGGCGCCGACCTGGCCCAGCGCCAGGCCGCGCACCATCAGGGTGAGCACCTGGGTGCCGGCGTTGCCGCCCATGCTGGCGACGATCGGCATCAGCACCGCCAGCGCGACGATCTTCTCCAACGTGTCCTCGAAGCGGCCGATCACGCTGGCGGCGAGGAAGGCGGTGATCAGATTGATGCCCAGCCAGGTGGCGCGGCGCTTCACCGCGCGCGGCACCGGGCTGAACATGTCCTCCTCCTCGTCCAGGCCGGCCATGCCTAGCACCTGGTGCTCGGCCTGGCCGCGGATGATGTCGACCACGTCGTCCACGGTGATACGGCCGAGCAGGATGTTGTTGTCGTCGACCACCGGCGCCGATACCCAGTCGTGGTCGGAGAAGGCCTTGGCCACCTCGTCGGCGCTGGCGTCGACCTTGATCGCCGGCTGTTCGTCGATCAGCTCGTTGATCGGGGTGGACGGCTCGTGGGTCAGCAGCGCGGCCAGCGACAGCCGGCCCAGGTACTGGTGGCGGCGGCTGACCACGAACAGGTGGTCGGTGTGCTCGGGGATCTCGCCGCGCAGGCGCAAATAGCGCAATACCACGTCCACCGTCACGTCGGCACGGACGGTGATGACGTCGGGGTTCATCAAGCGGCCGGCGCTGTTCTCGGGATAGGACAGCACCTGCTCCAGCCGCTCGCGGTTCTCGCGGTCCATCGACTTGAGCACCTCGTCGATGACCGTGTCGGGCAGGTCCTCGACCAGGTCGGCCAGGTCGTCGATGTCCAGGTCCTCGACCGCGGCGACGATCTCGTCGGGGTCCATCTCGGCCAGCAGGCTCTCGCGCACTTCCTCGCCGACGTGCACCAGCACCTCGCCGTCGTCCTCCGGGTCGACCAGACCCCAGACGATCTCGCGCTTGCCCGGCGGCAGGGATTCGAGCAGGTTGCCGATCTCGGCAGGGGAGAGCGTGTTGACCAGTCGACGCACCGGCCCGAGGCGGCCGGAGTCGAGTGCCTGTGAAAGCAGCTTGAGCTGGCGCGCGGTCTTGTCGTAACGGATGGCCTCGGCCATGCCAAGCTCCCCTGCGAGTGGCGCGTATTATTGCTCCGGCCCGCCGGCGTTTGCGCATCGGGCACACTGGCCACGTCCGCAACTGCAACGCTAAGCTGCCGTCATGCCACGTCGAATGGTTTCCATGCGCATCCTCCCCGCCGCCCTGCTCGCGCTGCTGCTGTCCGCCTGCGGTTCCGAACCGTCGGCGCTGCCGGACCGGCCGTTCGCCAAGCCCGGCGTCAGCTTCACGCTCACGCCCTCGGCAGCGCGCGACTGCGATCCGGAAACCGTCTATCGC
>JBEQAM010000277.1:0-3573 GCA_041640375.1 Rehaibacterium sp.
GTCCTTGTCACCGCGGCCGGACAGGTTGCACAACACCAGCGCGTCCTTCGGCAGCTCGCGGGCGAGCTTGATCGCCTGCGCGACGGCATGGCTCGACTCCAGCGCGGCGAGGATGCCCTCGGTGCGAGCGAGCAGGTGGAAGGCCTGCATCGCCTCTTCGTCGGTGATGCCGACATAAGTGGCGCGGCCGGTGTCCTTGAGGAAAGCGTGCTCGGGCCCGACGCCCGGATAGTCCAGGCCGGCCGACACCGAATGCGTCTCGACGATCTGCCCGTCGTCGTCGCAGAGCACGTAGGTGCGGTTGCCGTGCAGCACACCCGGGCGACCGGCCACCAGCGAGGCGGCATGATGGCCGGTTCCGATGCCCTCGCCCGCTGCCTCGGCGCCGTACAACGCCACCCCGCGGTCATCGAGGAAGGCGTGGAACATGCCGATCGCGTTGGAACCACCGCCGACGCAGGCGGTGACGGCATCCGGCAGGCGGCCGTACTCGGCCAGCATCTGCTCGCGCGCCTCGCGGCCGACCACCGCGTTGAAGTCGCGCACCAGCATCGGGTACGGATGCGGACCGGCCACCGTGCCGATGATGTAGAAGGTGTCGTGGACGTTAGTGACCCAGTCGCGCATCGCTTCGTTGAGCGCGTCCTTGAGCGTCCTGCTGCCCGAATGCACCGGCACGACCTTGGCGCCCAGCAGCTTCATGCGGAACACGTTGGGTGCCTGCCGCTCGACGTCGGTGGCGCCCATGTAGACGACGCACTCCAGGCCCAGCCGTGCGGCCACCGTGGCACTGGCGACGCCGTGCTGGCCGGCACCGGTCTCGGCGATGATCCGGGTCTTGCCCATCCGCCTGGCGAGCATGGCCTGGCCGATGGTGTTGTTGATCTTGTGCGCGCCGGTGTGGTTGAGATCCTCGCGCTTGAGCAGGATGCGCGCACCGCCGACGTGACGGCTCAGCCGCTCGGCTTGGTAGATCGGGCTGGGCCGACCGACGTAGTGACGGTAGTCGCGTTGCAGTTCGGCGAGGAATTCCGGGTCGCTCCGATAGCGGCGATAGGCCGCTTCCAGCTCGCGCAGCGGCTCGATCAGCGTCTCGGAGACGAACACGCCACCATAGGGGCCGAAATGTCCGCGCGCATCCGGGAACGCGCTGTAGTCCTCAACCGGCGGTAGCGTTGTCTGCACGCCTGACCTCTTCCACGAAACGTCGCATCTTCTCGCCGTCCTTCAGGCCCGGCGCACTCTCGATCCCACTGGACACATCCACCCCCCACGGCCGTGCCGCGCGGATCGCCCGGCCGACGTTGTCGGCGTTCAGTCCGCCGGCCAGCAGCCAGGGCCGGGCCAGTTCGCCCGGAATACGGGACCAGTCGAAACTGCGGCCGCCACCGCCGGGCTCGCCGACGGCGTGGCCATCCAGAAGAAGACCTGCGGCGGAAGGGTAACGTGCGGCCAGCCCGCGCGCATCCACTTCGCCGGCCATCGGCACGACCTTGAAGAACGGCAGGCCCCAGCGCCGGCACTCCATCTCGTGCTCGTCGCCGTGGAACTGCAGCACCTGCGGCTTGAGCGTGCGCACGACGCGCTCGATCTCGGCCGGCGGGTTGTCCATGAACAACGCGACCACGCTGACGAACGGTGACACCGCCACGCGCAGGGCCATGGCTTGCGCCAGGGTCAGGCGGCGCGGGCTGGCCTCGGCGAAGACCAGGCCGACCGCATCCACGCCCAGCTCGCAGGCCAGCCGGACATCGCCGGGCCGGGTCAGGCCGCAGAATTTGATCCGGGTACGCATGACCGCTCCATTACCCTCTGCACATCTTACGCCCCTGCCGTGCGCGGCCCGTGACGACCGCCAGGCACGGCGCTCAAAGGCAGACCTCGTCCGGCAGCCCCCACTGGCGCGGGTACTTGGGCCCGAGAAAGGTCAGGCCGCAGGCCGGTGCGGTCGGCCCGGCCACGATGCGGTCGCGGCCGGCCAGCAGCTCGGCGATCCAGTCCTCCGGCCGCTCGCCGCGGCCGACCGGGATCAGGCTGCCGACGATGTTGCGCACCATGTGGTGCAGGAAGGCGTTGGCCTGCACCTCGATGACCACCTCGTCGCCCACGCGCGCGACCACGATCTCGTGCAGGTCCCGGCGTGCGTGTTTGGCCTGGCAGTGCACGGTGCGGAAGGCACTGAAATCGTGCTCCCCGACCAGCGCCTGGGCGGCGCGGTGCATGGCCGCGTGATCGAGCGGCAGCCGCTCCCAGGCGACGAACTGCCGCTCCAGGGCCGCCCGCACCGGGCGATTGAGGATGCGGTAGCGGTAACGGCGCGCCCGGGCGGAATAGCGCGCATGGAATTGGTCCGGCACTTCCCGCGCCCACAGCACCACGATCGAGTGCGGCAGGCGCGTGGTGATGCCCAGGACCCAGCTGCGCGGATCGCGCCGGACCGGTGCGTCGAAATGCACGACCTGGCAGCGCGCGTGCACGCCGGCGTCGGTACGGCCCGAGCAGACCACCTCGACCGGCGCGGCGGCAACGAAGGAGACGGCGTCCTCCACGGCCGCCTGCAGCGAGGCGCCGTGCGAGAGCCGCTGCCACCCCTGGAACTCGGTGCCGTCGTATTCGATTCCCAATGCGATGCGCATGGCGCTGTCGGTCTCTGCGGAAACCGGAAGGGCCGGGTCGCCCCGGCCCTTCCGCCGCGTCGCTGGCTGCCGTCCCGCGGCCGTCAGCCGATCTCGTCCAGCAGGCGGCGAGCCTCCTGCTGCTGCCTGTCGTTGCCCTCGAAGGCGACCTCCTCCAGCATGCCGCGCGCGCCCTCGACATCGCCGATGTCGAGGTAGGCGCGGGCCAGCTCGAGCTTGGTGGCCACGGCGTCCTCGACGCCTTCGCCCCCGTCGTCGACTTCGGCCAGGTCGTCTTCTCCCGACGCGGCCACCGGCATCGCCGGTCCGTCCACGGTTTCATCCGCCGGCGCCGCTGCACCGGCCTCGGCCACGGCGACCTCCTCGAACGCGGCCTGCCACGGATCGTCTGCAGTGTCCTCGACGGACTCGGTCCCGGGCGCTTTGGCGAGGAAGTCGCCGGCCCCCTCGTCGCGCTCGATGAAATCGTCGAAACCGGGCTGCCCGGCCGGCGCCTCGGCGGAGTCATCCTCCCCGCTGAACAGTGGACTGTCGGGCAACAGCGCCTGCCCCATCCGCCGGACCTCGTCCCAGCGCGGGTCATCCGGCCCGTCGAGCTGGACGCGCATCGCCGCCGCGGCCGCCTCGAACGCCTCCGCGTCGCCGCGCGCATGGTGCTCGCGCAGCAGGGCGAGATGGGCGTCGATGTCGCCGGCATCGGACTCGACCGCCGATTCCAATGCGGCCAGCTCGGCGTCCTGGCGACCCGCCTGCCCGTCGTCGGCGTCGAAGGTTTCGGTCTGCGCCAACTCCTCGACCTCGACCCGCGGCGTCGCCGCCCGTGGCGCGGCCGCGCCGGCGGTCAGCGCGCCGACATCGATGTGCCGCCGCGGCGGTGCCTCGGCGGGCTGCCGACGCCGGCCGAACAGCCAGGCCAGCAGGCCGACCGCGAGCAGCG